>DBFWRP010000239.1:0-24236 GCA_048222005.1 Muribaculaceae bacterium
CAATAGAAACCAACGCTTTGGGAAGCGTGAGCGGTAAAGTAATAAGAATCCCCGTGGAGAATTTCCCTGAGGGTGAGCCGGTGGTGATCAACGGCTGGCTGCCATCACACTATCAACCCTACGTGAAGCGCATCGCCGTGATCCGCAACGGCACCGAACTCACCCTCGACACGGAATACAAGCCAAAGCACTATAATGTTGCGCCCTACGGGGTTTACACCATACCGGAAATAGGACTTTCCTACGCCTATTGCAGCATCGACATCCGGCTCGAATAAGTCACCCAATCAAACCGGAAGGTATCATTAGCAAATAATAAGAATGCATCAGCATAAAGAACAGACACTTCATCTCGACCGGGAAAAGCACCGGTCCACCACCTTCAGCCCCTACCGGCAGGCCGACATCAGGAAGCTATACGGCGGATGCTGCACCTTCTGCGGCGAGCCACTCGATCCCGGCGTGACCTTCTGCACGGAGTGCGGCAACGCCGTGGAGGGGATCACCTGTCCGCGATGCGGCACTGTGAGCCACCGCAGCTTCTGCAGCAACTGCAACTATCCGCTCAACGAGCAGGCTCAGGAAGCTTTGGCCGAAGCCAAGGCCGACCCGCATTTCCAACGAGCCGAGCAATTGGCCCGCGAGATGGCCGAACTGGAGGCTGTCATCGAGGAGGGCCGCAAAGCCATGAAAGCCACCGGGCAGCCCGGCGCCACAGCCACAGGCCCCGACGAATCGTGCACGCTTTCCGACTCCAACCGCCAGGTGCTTGCCGCCTACTCCGAACTGTTCACCGATGCTCCGGCCCCCCCTGTGAATCCCGCTCCTGCGCCTGCGGCAGAACCCGCAGCTGAAACGCGGCGTGAACAATTCACACTTTCCAAACTGCAGGACGCCGTGGCGGCATACAAGGCCAAAGCCGCGGAACTGCAACAGCAGATGGATGCCATGATGCCTCCGAGCGCAGCGACACCCGAGGAGAAACGCAACTTTTTCAGCGCACGCAAAATCACTTCCGTGCAGCTACGTATGGAAGTGCAGGGATGGGTGTGCAACTACTGCGGATGCACCCACCGGCAGCCCTCCGAGTGCATGGAGCCGCAACTCGGCGGAACATGGATTTTCAAGGAAGTGGAAGCGTTGACCGACACTTATCTCATTGACTGACATGGGCGTTAACCAAAACTGGGGAGGCACCCCGCAGAAAAGCGACACCTCGACCGCACAGCGGCCGCGCTGGGGCGATGCGCCTCAAAAGAGCGACACCTCCGCTTCAGGAGGCCGTGCGGCATGGGGCGACGCCCCTCCTCAGCGGAGCGATACCGGCGCCCCCTCCGGAAAGCAAGCGGCACGAAGCTCTGTTGAAACGCCCGAATACAGTTTTTACATCCTCGGCCGTGTGTCCTACCGTACCGTGCGCCTCATTTCGAGCGAATCGGGTCAGGCCAAGATTTTCGAGATAGAGGCCAACGGAAAGCATTACGCCCTGAAGCTCTACCGCCACGGCATTCACCCCGACCACACCATTCTTGACAAACTCATGCAGCTGCGCGGCAGCGGATTGCTGGTAGACGTCTACGCCCACGGCACATGGCATGACGATGTTCAGAACGCCGATTTCGACTACGAGGTGATGGAACTATGCACCGGCGGCTCACTCGCCCATCTGCAACTGCACGGCAAAGAGGACGAGCTGAAGGACATCGCCCTGCGGATGACGGCGGCAGTGGATTTTCTGCACCGCAACGGCGTGGTGCACCGCGACGTCAAGCCGGCCAACTTCCTGTTCTCCGACAGTTCGCAAAAGCGTTTCGTTCTCACCGACTGGGGATTTGCCCGAATGCTCGACAAAAACGGACGCGCTGTGGCCGACGACGGCCGCACAAAGCTCTACACTGCCCCTGAGCTTTACATCAACATTCCGGGCCAACTCACCTACGTTGACCCCAAGGCCGATTTCTTCTCAATGGGGATGTCGCTCCTGGCATTGTGGAAAGGCGAGGGACTGTTGATTGCCGACGAGGACAAGCTCGTGCGTCAGAAACTCGACGAAGAACTCCCCTACCCCTCACGCAAGGAGATGAGCGAGCATATGCTTTCGCTTATCAAAGCCCTCACACGCAACAACCCCGACAAGCGCGCCGGCTTCGACGAGGTGAAACGCTGGGCAAAGGGGGAGGTTATCTTTAAGGATTCTGCAGACCATAATTCACTGAAGGACTACCGGATAGTGTTCAGTGGCGAAAAGAATCTCATAGCCCACAACAACGCCGAACTGGCCCGCATCATGTGGCAGAACCGCGAACTGGCCAAGAAATATCTCTATGCCGACCGCATCGCCGAGTGGCTGGAGGATGTGGACCGTCCGGAAGTGGCCATGCAGATGCGCGACATAACCGAGATGCGCCATCCCGCCGACCGCGACACCGGGCTTTACGCGGCCTGTATGGAACTCGACCCCTCGATACCGTTCACCGGCATCAAAGGGAACCCTATCCGCTCGCAAAAGGAACTTGCCGACGAACTTTACACCCATTGCAACAGCTACGGCAATGCCCTCGGCACGACGGACCATGCGCTGTGGGTATTCTGCAACGCCGTGGGTCTGGGTGCCGACGTAAAAAAGTATCAGCGTAAATCACATCCGCAAAAGGCGACTTACATCCGTGAGATTGCCTTCCTGCTCGACCCCTCGCTACCATATCCCGTGCCGGTGGTGAAGGACGGTAAGAAAAGTTTCGTGCCTGTCACCTCTCTCGACGAATACCGGAAGGCGTTCTATTCGTCCGAAATCTGGGACAACGGCTATCAGAACGACCCGGATTTCATTGCATGGGCGCGGCACTGCGACGCGGCGCTCGTGGGTCACGGCCTAAAACTCATGGACGAAGCGAAAAACATCGAGGATGTGTTCACCAATACCCTTATGCACTTCTGCCTGCTGCCCGACATCGGATTTGACGGCGACCCCCTCGCCACCTCCGACATGTCGAATCCCGAACAGATTGCGCGGGTCCTCGCCACCGAAATCTGTAAGGAGGCCGAAGGGAAGGAGTTCTGGGACGTAATTGACTGGAAGGCATTCGAAGGCTCAAAGCTTCATGCCTATCTTTATGTGCGCGGAGGCTTCGACACACAGTGCGACTGGGTGACATACTGCATGGACACCAAAAGCACCGACGCGCAGAAACGCACCGGCCCCTACAGCCCGGCCATCGCCGAGCTGAAAATCCTTGCGGGATGGAATGGCGGAAGCATACCCGTCACCATCGAAGGAATCACGTTCAACACACCCGACGACGTGGCCAACGCCGACCTTTCCGGTTTCAGCGACCGCGAGCAGACCTTCCTGGCCAACTGGCTAACCCTGAAATTTCAGGAGAACCCGCTGGCCGACTATTCCGCCAAATCCTACACAAAGCGCACACTCGAATACTATCAGTTCATCCGCAAACACCTTCCGCAGTGCACATATATCGCCGATGCCCCCGACACAGATGTGGAGGAGGCCATTGGCCGCAACCGGAAGGCATGGCGTACGGTGCGGCTGCTCAGGGCGTTTGCCGCAGTGTTCTGTTTCATTCCAATGCTGTGCGTATGCTCACTGATGGGCTATCTTGCGGCTACCAGCGGCAGCGACACAATAATAGCACTATCCAAAGGCCTCGGGCACGGTCTCGCTATCATAATAGGCATAATCTGCGCTCTCATCTGTGTGGAAGGCGGCATTTTCGGTATGGCCATCGGCGGTTTCGCGGCATACTGGATAATCGACCTTATTTTCAGATTTTTATCCCCGGCAATGCCATGGGTAATCATTGCTATTCTGCTCGGCGGAGTAATCTATTTCGGGAGCAAAATCTTTTTCAACCTCAGACACACACTTGACTCAGGCAGCTCCCTGTCATGGGACGAAACCATGCTGCGCTTCCGTGCCGGTGCGGCATTCGATACACTTGACAAGCTCCTGCCGCATGTCAAGTCGGGCAGCCTTGAAGATGAAATAGACCAGAACACTCGAAAGGCAAAAAAGATGCTTCCAAGCCTTATCAGAAGTACGGTTGTAATGCTTATTATTACTATGGGAGGTGTTGCCATATGCCATGTAGGCTCCGACAGGCTTGACTTGCCACTAAAACCTGAAGAACAGGCAATAACAGGAACATACACCGGCAATGTGCAGGGCACTCCGAGCACAATCAAACTTTACGAAAACGCCGACGGGCTCATGCAGGCCGACATGACAATCGACTATCAGGCCGGCCAAACCAACCAGACCATGGTGGCAAAAGAGAAAGACGATTCGCCTTTGAAACTCTACCTTGACACCAACGACAAAATAACACTTACCCTGACAGAGGATGTCTATTCAGACGATGTCAGAACTCTTGAAGGCACATACGTGAATTCCAAAGGCAACACGCGCCGCGTGCTCTACAAAAAAACAAGAAATTACCCATGAACTGCGATAAATGTGGAAAACCGAACAGACCGGAGGCACGGTTCTGCAAATGGTGCGGGACAGCCATGCCGGCACAAAACGCCTCAGCCCCTCAGGCAGCGGCGAAGAGCGGCATGTTCGCAGGGCTATACGACAAGACGGAGCTTGTGGACAGGCTAACCGACATAGTTGCCAAAGCGCGGAAAAAAGCTGAATGGTGCCGTAAAAACGGCGTGAAAGGGAGCCGCCTCCCCCTCAGTTTCGTAATCACCGGCAACTCGGGTACAGGGAAAAAGACGGTGGCACGCGCCATTGCCCGCGCCCTGGTGAGCGCCGGCATTCTCCGCGACCCAGAACCCGACGTAATCAAACCGGTGGAATACCGTGGCTGGATAGAGAGCCTGCAGAAAGGCGAAATAAAGCCCGGTCCGAACATGATTGTCATAGACGAGGCACAACGCCTGTGCCCCGCCACGAAAGCCACCGACATTGTCGAGCTCGACAGCATCATCAACTACATCGGCGAATGGAACGGCGCTGAAGGGATGCCCGTAGTGGCCATAACAGGCGACGACGCGCTGAAAGCGTTTTTCGACAACAATCCCGTTTCAAAGAACGCCGTCAGCTACCACCTTGCCACAGCCGACATCACCGTGCCGAGCCTGCTGAAGATAGTTAACGACATTCTCGGCAAGGAACGCCGCACCCTCTCGGACGAAGCGCGGGCCAAGCTGGAGCGCATCTTCATCAACGACCTCCGCCACCCCGACGAGGCTCCCGGCGTTAACGGCCACATAGCGCGGCTGCGTGCACAGGCCATCAGCAACGCCGCCCTTGACCTCCCCGGGGATTCACCGGTGATAGGCCCCGACTGCGTACATGGCAAGGAGTTCCGCCGCAAGACCCTCGACGAGGTCATGGCCGAGTTCGACAAATATGTAGGCGTGCGCGAAATCAAGGAGCGCATACGCGGCATAGCCAAGGTGATACAGACCGACGTGGCCAACGGCCGCGAACCTAAACTCAACGACCACTTCCGTTTCATAGGCAATCCCGGCACGGGAAAAACCACCATGGCACGGCTCTTTGCCGAGGCGCTTAACGCTTTGGGAGTTCTCCCCGTGGGGCATCTGAAGGAGGTAGGTGCCGACCAGATGATATCGCAGTATGTGGCCGACTCTCCCAAACTGGTGGAGAAATTCTTCAATCAGGCCATGGGCGGCGTGCTCTTCATCGACGAAGCCTATCAGTTCACCAACAACGAGCATGGAAAGGATGCCGTGGATTCGCTGATACGCTACACCGAGAACTACCGCGGCAAAATCGTGGTGATCTTAGCCGGATATGAGCGCGACATGGAAGCACTGATGAAGCTGAACGACGGATTCAAGTCCCGCTTCAACCAGACCATCAGTTTCCGCGACTACACCCCCGACGAACTCGCCGAGATTTTCCGCCGCATGGTGGCCAACGGCGGCGAAGGCTTCATGCTCTCGCCCGAAGCCGACGAAAAGCTCAAGGCCTACTTCCAGAACATGTACAACATGCGTCAGAAGGGATTCGGCAATGCCCGCGAGGTGCGCAACGCTTATTCGGCCACCATCGTCAGGGTCAAATCACGTTTGGCCGACCATCCATCCTCACCCCCGTTCATCACCCCGGACGATATTACGGGCGACGAAGGAAAGAAACAGTCCACCGTGGAGGAGGTGCTCGCCTCGCTCGACGACATGGTGGGGCTTGGCAATCTTAAAGCCACCATACGCTCCATCGTCGGCAAGGCCATAATCCAGCGGCAGAGGGTGGAGCGCGGACTTGTCAACCCAGAAAACGAGGGGATACACATAGCCATCACCGGCAATCCCGGCACCGGCAAAACCGAAGTGGCCAAACGCCTGGGGCGCGTGTTCAAGGCAGCCGGCATCCTCCCCACCGACAAGGTGGTGGTGCGGGAAAAGAAACATCTGCTCGACAGCATGGCCAATTCAGCCGCCGGCAATATGGACAAGGCCGTCGACGAGGCATTGGGCGGCATCCTGTTCATCGACGAGGCTTACAGCCTCATCCCCATGGATAATCCCAGCGACAAGAGCCAGGACGGCACAGCAGCCATCGAGAGCCTTATGACACGCATGGTGAGCGACGCCGGCAAATTCATAACCGTAATCGCCGGCTACAAGAACCTCATCGACGAGTTTATAGCCAACGCCAACCCCGGACTCGCCAGCCGCTTCTCCGACCGCATACACATCGAGGACTATTCAGCCACCGAGCTTGAGGAAATCTACATGCTTCAGGCACGCAGGCAGAACATGCACCTCGACGCCGAGGCGGAGGACCGTCTGCGCAAGGCCATCTGCGAGATGGTTGCCGCGAAAGACGAGAATTTCGGAAACGCGAGGAGTGTGATCGGACTGTTCAAAACCACCATGAAGCGGCAGGGCGACCGCCTGCAGCACGAATTCGACATCTACAACATCCCCACCGACGAGATGATGCGCATAAAGGCCGAGGATATCCCATACGAGGAGGCGAAAAAGGTGGATCTGGAGGAATGTTTCCGCGAACTCAACAAACTCGTTGGACTTGCAGGCGTGAAAAAGGAACTGCGCGACCTTGCCGACTCCATATTTGCCGAACAGGAGCGTGCCCGCCTGGAGGAGCGGCAGCCGAACGTGCCCATGTGCCACTACCAGTTCCTCGGCAATCCAGGCACCGGTAAAACCACAGTGGCACGCATCATGGGCAACATTTTCCATTCGCTCGGGCTCCTCCCCACCAACAAGCTGCTCGAAGTGAAACCCGCCGACCTCATCAGCGGATTCGTGGGCCAGACGGCCGCGCAGACCCGTAAAATGGTGAAACGCGGTCTCGGCGGCGTGTTCTTCATCGACGAAGCCTACGGCCTGCACGACGGCCATTACGGCGAAAAGGATGCCGCGCCCGAACTGCTCACCCTTCTCAACGATTACGAGGGGAAGATGGTGGCCATCGCCGCCGGCTATCCCCGCGAGATGAAAGCGTGGTCCGACACCAACACCGGACTTGACCGCCGGTTCAGGAAAAAGATTTACTTCGAGGATTACACCTCCGACGAACTGGCCGTGATTTTCGAGAACCTCTGCAGGAAACGCGGCATGAAGATGGACGACGCGGCCCGCGAGGAGATGCACCGCTATTTCGACAAGCTCGTGCGTCACAAGACCGCCAGTTTCGGCAATGCCGCCGAGGCGGTTAAATATTTCGACCAGGTGCGCATCAATCAGGGCGCCCGCCTGCGACGGCTGGGCAATTACACCCGCGACGACCTCTATATATTCACCTTTGAAGACATGACCTGACATGAAATGCTTTGAATGCAAGGCCGACATTGACGACGACAGCCTGTTCTGCGACCAGTGCGGCACCAAAATATACCTCTGTCCCGACTGCCGTGTTCCCGGTAAAGGGGAAGGGAAGCGTTGCGGCCTTTGCGGCAAGAAGCTCGTGGCCGCCGACACCATTGCATCGGCCGGCCCGGCGCAGGACACGGATTCGCAGCGTGACACAGGGCGGCAAGCTCAGGAAGCGCCGCATGCACAGTGCCCCACGCGGTTGGTGTGCCGTTCCGAAAGGATTACGCTGAACCTGCAGAACGGAGCTGTGCTCGGACGCCTCGAAGGCCCCTATCAGCGTGACCTCGGCCGACTGGAGTACATCTCCGCCCGGCATGCCCAGGTGTGGCAGGAGGCCGACCACTGGATTCTCTCCGATCTCGGTTCGCGAAACGGTTCGGCCGTCAACGGCCAGTGGTGCTATAATCCTCTCCCCTTCCGCATAGGCGACACCGTGCGGTTGGCCAACTATTATGACTTTATTGCGGAATGAGACTGAGATTTGAAATAGTAAGCCACGCCGGCCTTGTCCGCACACAGAACGAGGACATGGCATACGCCGGAGGGCAGACCGTGCGCAACGACAGCGACGCCTTCGAATTCGACATTCCTGACGAGGGGATGAAGTTCGGCGCCGTTGTGTGCGACGGCCTCGGCGGACGCGAAGGGGGAGGAATAGCCTCGGCCCTCACCTGCAATATGTTCGACACTTTCGTCGACGACCTGCCTGTGGGGCTTGAACCGAACGACCTGATTCTACGCCTGAAGCGGTGGGCTCAGACCGCCAACGACACCATAATGGCCGAAAGCCAAGGAAATGGCATGGCCACCACACTCACCGGCCTGCTGCTCTATTTCGGCCAGGCATACATACTTAACTGCGGCGACTCTCGCACCTACCGTCTGCGCTACGGCAACTTCCGCCAGCTCACGCGCGACCACTCCGAACGCAACCGGCTCAACGACCCGTCTGCTCCGGCCAACCTCATGTACAACTGCCTCGGCATCCAGGAAGCATTCATCGACATAACCCCGACAAAGATTGTGGAGGGAGACCAGTACATCATCTGTTCCGACGGCCTGTCGGACTATGTGTCGGAGGCTGAGATGCAGACCAATATCCAGTCGGCTCAGGCTCTCGTCGATGCAGCCCTGGCCGCCGGTGCCCCTGACAATGTTACAGTAATAACCCTGAAATTCACTTTATGACCATGAACGAGAAAATATACCGGCTTGCAGCGATATTCACTGCAATGGTACAGAATCACGACACCTTCGGCGACCTCTGGAAAAACATCCGTCTCGGCGCTGAGGCTTTCGCACTGATGCTGTCTATGCCCGACACACTCCCCGGTGAATACGAATCGCCCGGCGAAAAGGCCAACCTGCTCTGCCAGATGCTCGACCAGATGGACGAGACCCAGTCGGCGCGCTTCTGCATCTCCGTGCGCGAGGAGATTGCCAGGCTTGACCCGACGAATGAGGACAACCGGAATGAACTGAAAATGCTCCGCGACTATATCGACCCGAAGCTGCCGATGGCGGAATTCTGCAAACGCTACAACCGGCATCTTAAGTTCGACCCGGTGGAGCGCACGGCCGAATATGAGGCTATTATTGCCGATGTGGAAAGCGAACTGGCCGAAGAACTCAAGGACGAGCCTCGCGGCATGGGCTACTGTTTCGGCTACTGGAGCGCAAAGAGCGCTGCACTTGCACGTCGCGGCATACGATGGAAGTCGCCGGCGCTAATGAATCCCGGAGTGATGTTCGACTAACCTGATATTCAAAGCATTAAAACACAACTAATATGGCAGCAGACAACGGCATGCGGTGCCTTTACCGCCTTATTCTTAAAGAAATAATAGAGATAGGCAAGGTACATGAAACCTTCGAAGGCTCGGTATGCGCCGAAACCACCGACAGTGAGCAGTCGGTGATGGACAACATCGACCGGCTTATCGAAAAAGGCGTCATCGGGCTTTATCCCCTGAAAGCTCTGCTGATGGCATGCAACAACTGGTATTCGTTCGAAATCGTGCGCGAAAGTATGTTTGAGGGCGTCCTGTGGGAAGGCGTCAACAAAGGAGCGCTCGCGCCCGACAACGAGGAGGGATGGGCGTGGCTTAGATTCGCCGCCATTTCAAACGACCCCGAAAAATTCATGCTCGACATGACCTACTACTTCGACCTGGTGATGACTGCCGTGGAGCACGGAAATCAGGACGCCCGCGACATCATGGACATGATCTGGGAACCCGAAAACTGCCAGGAGGAGGACTAAGCAACCATGAAACCGATATATCTCAGATTGTCAAAACCTTTCGGCGAACTTGCCGTGGAGACTTCCCGCGTCTGGGGCAGTCCGGCATTGCCTAAGGGGATGGATTACCCGCAGTACATCGACGACGCAGGCGACGAATATCCCTATGTATTCGTCTGCCAGATAAACCTTGCCGAGCTGAAAGCGTTTTGCGGCGACACGCCCAATCCGCTTCCTCCGACGGGGCTGCTCCTGTTTTTCGCAAAAATCGACCACTATCTCGGCCAGTTCGCCGACACCGACTGCATTGGCGGTGCGATAAGCGCACCCGATGCGGTGAAAGTGATTTACGTGAACGATTGCTCCGGGCTGCGGGAGGTGGTGCTTGTGGATGAGAACGACAGTCACATGTCGCCCGATGCACTGGAAGTCTCATTCACCCGCGAGCACGACCCAATGGCCGAAGATGACCATGCCCTTTTTGCCAGTCCCGACCACCGCGAATGGGAATCGTGGGACCACCCCTACGAGAACTGGCAGATACTCCTGCAAATCGATTCATTCTCAGGGATGGATTTCAACCTCAACTTCATGGATTTCGGGGTACTCGACTTCCTGATTTCACCCGAAGCGTTGCACAACGCCGATTTCTCCGACGTCCGCGCCATAGTTCTCTCCACCTGACATAAACCCCGTTCAAATCATTTAATTCACACCTCTTTTCAACACATCACGATGAAAACATTTCTCACCTGCCTGGTTCTGATTCTAATACCGCTATTTTCCTTTGCAACGCCGGAGAGCGCCGACACGCTTGCCACAAATGGAGGTCTCGATTCGTTGGAACGCCTCATTCACGACAATCTGGCGTTCACCCGGCTCGACCCCGCCTCGGCCATGTGGAACTTCCTTCACGGCCCTGTTCTGCCGGTGCTTGAGCTGATTCTGATGCTCTTTGCCGTGGTACTTATCCTGCGGAGCACCGTAGCCAAATCGGCCGTTCCGTTCGTCCTGGCTGTGGTGTTGCAGATTTACCAGACTCTGATGCTTGGCAACGATGCCGTTTGGTGGTGTCTGCCAGAAAACATGGGGCTGCATAAGGCGATTCTGGGATTCATCCCGGTTGCGCTCTATCTTGTGCTGGAATTCAACTACGTTATTCTGGTGTGGACATTCTCCAAGACCAGCGTGAGGATATGGCCTGTGCTTCTTGCCGCCGTGTTCCAATATTTCGCTATGGCAATCGGCTACATGATTGCAGGCAATCTGTGGATAGGATTGGTTGTAATTTACGCCATCCCGCTGCTCATGAATGGCGCTAAAGGTGGCTCTTCGGCCGTGAAGGACACGCTGCTGCTAATCGTGGGTGTAATCGGGTTCATGGTCACACTCTCGTTCGCCGCCTTTACCGGAGGTAAGATTGTGGCAGCAATCGTAATGACATGCCCGGCTGCAGGCATCGGTCTGGCCCTGCTGTTCAAGCGGCTGCAGAACCGCGACTACACTGCACGCCAGCTGCCCAACGGCAAATGGGCCGTGTACAACGACGTGTTCGACACCCACGCCCAGGCTCTCCGCCACATCGAACGGATGCGGGAGCAGGACAAGGCACGCGACGAGCAGGCCCGCCGCCGCAACAACAGGTGAAACCGGGTCGCCGGTTATTTGTCGAGATTTTCGAGGATGGCTTTGAGCTCCTCGTCGGTTGCCACAAGACGTGAACGGCATTCGCCGATCAGTTCGGTGGCACGGCGTGTGAGCGCCGCAAGGCGGTCAATGTCGCACTCGTCGCTCTGCATGTGGCGCAGAATTCCTTCAAGTTCTGTAATAGCCTGGGTGTATGTAAGTTCTTTTACCGGTGTCATAATTAGATTGATTCACGATGCATGATGCACGATGCACGATGGTCGATGCTCGATTCACGATGCACGATGCACGATGCACGATTATTAATTGCTGATTCCTATTTTCTAATTTACGATGGAGGTGACGGTGCCGTCGGCAAGCTGGGTTTCTATTTTGGTGCCGGCAGGGAGTTCGGCAACCGAAGTGACGGCATGGCCGCCGACACGGGTTATGGAGTAGCCGCGCCTGAGCGTAGCCATGGGTGAAAGCGCATCAAGCAGCGTCTGCAAGGCATCGAGCCGGGCCGCACGCTTCTGCAGTTGATTGCGCGAAGCCTCCGTGATGGCATGCAGCGTCATGTCGAGACGCGTGAACTGCGGGGCAATGCGGCGTCCGCTGAGTCCGGCAAGCTGTGCCGCTGCATTGCGCATGCGGCCGCGCGCTTTCTCCACCGCACCTGCGGCGGCGAGCGGCAGCAGACTTTCGGCCTGCGCAAGCTGCTCGCGGTTGCCCGAAATGCGCTGTGTGGCGAACTGCAGAATGCGGTTGCCCACCTGCGAAAGGAATGCCAGGGCATTCTCGCCGTTCGACACGAGCCACTCGGCCACGGCCGTGGGGGTCTTGAAACGCAGATTGGCCACCCAGTCGAGCACGGTCACGTCGCGCTCATGGCCGATGCCGATAGCCACCGGCAGCGGGAACTGCGCCACGTTTGCGGCAAGCTCGTAATCCTCGTAGGCCTGAAGGTCGGAGGTGGCGCCACCACCTCGGATAATCACCACGCCATCCCACATATGGCTGTCGGCAGCCACCTGCTCCAGAGCTGAAATTATGGACCTCGGTGCCGACGCTCCCTGCATCACAGCCGGATATAGCCGGGTACGGAACCGCAGGTGCGAGGGATTGTGATAAAGCTGATTCATGAAATCGCCGTAACCAGCGGCTCCCGGAGCCGAAATCACAGCTATGCGCTGCGGTACCACAGGCCATTTAAGCTCGCGGTTAAGCTCCAGAATCCCCTCTTCCTTGAGCCGCGCGAGAATCTCGCGGCGGCGGCGCAGGAGGTCGCCCATGGTGTACTCCGGATTTACGGCGCTCACCACCAGTGAGAATCCGTAGACGGGATGCATCGACGCCGATACCCTCAGCATCACTTTCAGGCCGGTGGCGAAACGCTGACCCGTGGCCGCATAGAATTCATGGTCGATGCGCACGAAGGTGTTGGCCCAGATTACGCCACGCGCCTTGGCCACCTGCACCCCGCGCTCATCCTTCTGCAGCAGCTCCATATAGCAATGGCCGCCGCGCACCGCCACATCGAGCAGTTCCGCAGTGACCCATACATTCTGTGTTTCGGGGCGCTGCACAAGCGAAGCCACCGTGCGGGCAAGCTCAAGCAGCGACAGCACTTTTGTTTCCATTCAGAATTTGTGATATTCCGCTGTTATTTCATTGATTATCATAACACCGCCCATATCGTAGGGTCGCGACCTGTCGCGACTGCCTATTAGCCGATCAGCGCCATGTTTTGCCGATTGATATTTCAGATATTGCAGTCGCGACCCTACGTTTGAGACACACTCCTGACAAATGCGGCTATCCGCAGGATTCATCTCATTTTTTAATCGGGTCGAAGCGCTTGCCGTTCCAGCGGTAGCTCAGAGAGCTGCGGAGCAGCTTTTCGCGCCCTTTCGATTCTATTTCAGGGAGGTATTCACCCAAATTGTTAGTGAGAGTGAGCACGCCGGTCTGCGGATCGAATGTGGCCGATGCCAGGGTGAACGGATAGAGATTCTCCAGATCCTCCTTCTGGCCTTTCGCCTCGGGCAGCATCCACTGCTCCAGACCGGGAGCTGTGAACCGGCCGGTCCCGGCAGGTTTCCAGGCGGAGGTGTACACATCCACCGAGCTGTCGGCCACCGGAGTCTTTATGGTGGTCACCACCACCAACAACGTATCGGATTTTTGAGGCAGCAGTGAAATCTCCACGGTCTGCGCGCCCGATGTCTCCACCGTTATCTGCGAATCCGACAACGACAGGACACGGGCATTTCCGGCAAGCGCGTTTTTCGACGGCTTGTCCGAACCACTGTTGAAATAGTCGAGCATGTCGAGGCGTGTCATGCGGTCGATTGTTGGGAACTGTGCCGCCGGCGCATCGGCGAACACCGCCGCCGGTGTGACACCTGCGGCGTTGGCGGCATCAAGCGAGCCGAGACGCATCTCCGACTGGCTCCATGCCACGCAGGCTCCGGCTGCTGCAACTATGGCTGTAAATATGAACCGTTTCATTTCAGTCTGCTATTATGGTTATGAGCGGTCAGCGACGGCTGCGGCGCGAACGCTTCTTGAACATCTCGAAACTGTCGTAGGCATCCATCGGTGCATCGTCGGCATGCTTCTCCTTTGTGCGGCGCATGGACACCTTGGCATAGTCCTTGTCGGGCGATGCCACCTCGCTCTGTATGCGTTTGCCCATGAAGTCGGAGCCCTTCAGATTGGCCACCACGCGCTTGGCGTCGGATTTCTTCACATCGAACAGCGAATAGCCAGGCATGAGGTCGATGCGGCCCACATCCACGCGCTTGCCCGGCACGAGGCGGTTGAGCATCTCGATGAGGTTGCCGGCATAGAATCCGTCGCGCTTGCCCACGCTGATGTAGATGCGTTCCATCCCCTTCGATGCCGTGCGGCGGTCCTTCTCCTCCTTGGTGGCAGGCTCGTCGTCGCGGTGCTTCTTCTCCTTGCGGGGCTTCTCGTCGATGAAGTCGATCTGCGGTGCGTCCTTGTAGTATTCGAGCAGACGGTTGAACTCAAGCGAGAGCACACGTTTCACAAGGTCCTCGTTCGAGAGCCAGCCCAGCTTCTTGATCACACCGGGGAGGAAACGAGCAATCTCCTCATCGTTCACCTCCACGCGCTCAAGGCGGTCGGCAAGCCAGAACAGCTGCTTCTCGATGATATGGTCGGGGGTGGGCACCTCCTTGCGTTCAAAAGTTTTGCCGATTATGCGCTCAATCTCGCGCAGCTTCCCTTTCTCGCGCGAATGGATAATGGCGATGGAAACACCGGTTTTGCCCGCACGGCCGGTTCGGCCTGATCGGTGAGTGTAGACAGCGGTGTCCTCCGGAAGGCCGTAGTTTACCACATGCGTAAGGTCATCGACATCAAGTCCGCGGGCGGCCACGTCGGTGGCCACGAGCAGCGAAATCACGCGGTCGCGGAATTTCTTCATCACAATGTCGCGTTGCTGCTGCGAGAGGTCGCCGTGCAGTGCGTCGGCATTATAGCCGTCGCGGATAAGGTTTTCGGCCACCTCCTGAGTGTCGCGGCGGGTTCGGCAGAAGATTATGGCGTAGATATTGGGCGAGTTGTCGGCAATGCGTTTAAGGGCAAGATATTTGTCGCGCGCATTCACCATATAGTAGATATGGCGCACATTAGCAGCCCCTTCGTTGCGCGTGCCGATCACGAATTCCACCGGATTGTGCATGAACCTGCTGGCTATCTTGGCTATCTCCTTGGGCATTGTGGCCGAGAACATGAGCATTTTGCGCTCCTGCGGCACATGCTCCAGAATCTGGTTGATGGAATCGACGAAACCCATGTTGAGCATCTCGTCGGCCTCGTCAAGAATCACGGTGTGAACATCGTCGAGCTTCACCACACCACGGTCGATGAGGTCGATGAGGCGTCCGGGAGTGGCCACAATGATCTGCACACCTTCGCGTAGCGAACGTATCTGGCTCTGGATGCTCGAACCGCCATAGACGGGGAGCACTTTCAGACCAGGCATATATTTGGAGAAGTCCGCCAGATCGGAAGCAATCTGAAGGCACAGCTCACGGGTAGGCGAGAGCACCAGCGCCTGAGGCACATGACGGTCCACATCGATGCGCTGAAGCACCGGCAGGCCGAACGCTGCGGTCTTACCCGTACCGGTCTGTGCGAGGGCCACAACATCGCCCTCCTGCCCCAGCAGATGGGGAATCACTTTTTCCTGCACGGGCATAGGAGCCTCGAAACCAAGCTCTTCGATGGCGCGCCTCAACGGTTCGTTCACGCCTAATTCTTCAAATGTCATATATCTGTTTTTAGTTTGTACATACAAAGCTACTAATAAAATAGCTAATAATAAAATAGCATACGCCTTCTAATGGTTCGGAAACCGGAGCGTTTTTCGCAAAAATTATCCTCTCTGCTGCTAATCTCACGGATTTTCCTTAATTTTGTTGAACCGCACAGCCTTCGGCCGACACGAAACATGGACACAGGAAAGAAAAAAACGCTTTACGTCACCGACCTCGACGGCACCCTTTTGGGTGCGGACAGCCGCATCAGCCGGCGCTCCGCCGCCATTCTCAACGAACTGGCACGCCGGGGCGTGATGGTCACACCGGCCACTGCCCGTACACCCGCCACAGTGCAGCCACTGTTTGCCGGAATAGACCAGAGCGTCTATACTGATGCCGCCGGCGAGCGTTTGCCCCTCCCCGCCATCGTCATGACCGGTGCCGCCCTGTGGGACCGCTCCCGGCAGCGTTTCGAAAGCTGTACACTCATCCCTGAAGCCGATGTGGAGCGCATACGCGACACTTTCGGACGTCAGTCTTTGCGGCCGTTCATATATTGCCTGAGCGGCGATTCGTTTCTCAACGTCTACCACCCAGCAGCCATGTCGCGCCGCGAGAACAGTTTCTACCAGGAACGCCGTCACCTGCAGCTCAAACGGTTCCACCTCGACCAGCAGCCGGCGCGCCTCGACCACGTGGCGCTGTTCTTCGCCATCGGGCCGGTTGAGGCGGTAAAGCAAGCCTCGGAGGAACTGCGGAAGGTGACCGCCTGCGCCACAGCATGGTATCCCGACGTAATCATGCCTGATACCGGACTGATTGACATCTATGCCCCCGGAGTGTCGAAAGCTCACGCCGTCAGCGAACTTGCCCTGCGCGTAGGTGCCGACGAGACAGTGGTGTTCGGCGATAATCTCAACGACCTCCCCATGATGCGTGTGGCCACCACGGCCGTCGCCGTCGGCAATGCCCTTCCGGAGGTGAAAGAGGCTGCCGACATTGTAATAGGACCGAACACCGAAGATGCCGTGCCGCTGTTCATAGCCCGCAGGGAGGGTATCGACGTCAGCGACATCCCTGACCTTTAGCCACCAAAACGCAACCATGAACATCTACGAAATAAGACGCTTCGGAGTGGCCGCGTTTCTGGCCGTGTCGGTCGGGCTTGTGGCATTCTTCCTGTATGTGAGCAACAACCTGGTTAACGACCTCGCTACACAGGAACGCGAACGCATGCAGATCTGGGCCGACGCCACCAAACAGATTGCCGACATAGGCATGTCGGACGACGCAACATCCTCATCCGACATCGATTTCCTGTTCAGCATCATAGAGCGCAACCACACCATCCCGGTGCTTCTCACCGACGATGACGGCCACATCCTGCTTCACCGCAATTTCGACCTCCCCGAGCCGGTGGATTCGCTAACGCCGTGGGTGATTTCGGCTGCGAACGAACGCTATCTGCGCGGCAAACTGAGCACCCTGCAGAAACGCGCCAATGTGATCCACATCATAATCACGCCCGACAATCTGCAACACCTGTATTACGACGATTCGAAGCTGCTGCGCCGGCTCAGCTATTATCCCTACATCCAGCTGTTTGTGATGCTGGCGTTCATCCTTGTGGTCTACTTCGCCGTGAACTCCACCCGCAGCGCCGAGCAGAACAAGGTGTGGGTGGGACTGTCGAAAGAGACCGCCCATCAGCTCGGCACCCCCATCTCTTCGCTAATGGCCTGGATGGAACTTCTGCGGTCGATGGATTTCGACCCCGAAATGGTGCGCGAGATGAACAAGGATGTCGACCGCCTCAGCACCATCGCCTCACGGTTCTCGAAAATCGGCTCACAACCGCAGATGGAGACCGACAACGTGAACACCGTAGTGGGTCACGCGGCATCCTACATGGCCACGCGCATCTCATCGCGCATCACCCTCTCCACATCCCTCTGCCCCGAACCGCTCAACGTGCGGCTCAGCGCACCGCTGTTCGAATGGGTGATGGAAAACCTCATCAAAAACGCCGTCGACGCCATGGAAGGCACCGGCTCAATCACCATAGTCACCTCGCGCGAAGGACGCAACGCCTGCATCACCGTCACCGACACCGGCAAAGGCATCTCGCGCAAAAACCAGAAAGCGGTGTTCAACCCCGGCTTCACCACCAAGAAACGCGGCTGGGGCCTGGGCCTCACCCTTGCCAAACGCATCATAGGCCAGTATCATCGCGGCCGCATCTTCGTCAGCCACTCCGAACCGGGCGTAGGCACCACCTTCACCATCCTGTTGCCATTAGCCCAGAAGTAGGGGCGCACTAATGTGCGCCCGCATCCAGGTTGTAGATTGTCAAGCGCGTGTGAGCCCACACATAAAGCCCGATGTATCAGGTGTATAAACGGACACATGGGTCATGGGCATGATGTCGTGGATGCGGACGCACATTAGTGCGTCCCTACTGCAGCCCTTGTGGGGTTAAGGATTAATTTATATTAATATTTCAGAATTTCTGTTTGGGCTTTCCGGCTATAATTATTATCTTTGCATCAGCAAATAAGAAACATAACACATAAAGGGTTCGGCGCTGTGTTGCGCCCATGTTCGCTCTCCTCAACTGCTTTAGTCTATTACCTAATTACCTTAATATTTTACCAAATTTATTATCCATGAGAAAATCTCTACTCTTTCTGACAGCCGCTGCGCTGTCAACCGCAGCATTCGCACAAGAAATCCCCACGGGAGATGTATGCATTCAAAGTGTCACACACCCTACTTACTGGTTCAACCAAGGCTGGAGCTGGGGAACTCAGGTAGCGCTCAAGACACAGCCTAAAGTTTACACTATCACAGCAAACGGCGACGGAACATACAAACTCTCTTCAACCACAGGATGCATCAAAGATGACGGCGGCCTCTGGGCCGACGGCAACGATGGCAACGCAGCTTCGTTCAAAATCACAAAATCCGGTGACAATTACATTTTGTCCTCAAAAGACAACTTTGTAGCTCTTGATGTATTCGCCAACTTCAGAACTGACGACCCCGATGAACTGAATGGTTGGGTATACCAGAAACCTTACATCGGCACAGACCTTTGGACAATCAAGACCGATGCCACAGCCAAGGAAGAATGGAAAATATACACCGTCGACCAGATGAAAAAGAACTTCGCCGAAGCTACTGAGCAGAATCCTATGGAGGCATCGTTCCTCATCTCGGCCGCCAACATCGACATCAACGACAAAGCCAACGATACAGCTTGGAAATACACTGTCGGTGGCGAAAACAAAAACATGGTTTATCCCGATGCAGGATGGTTTGAAGATGAAGGTCCCAAACCCGATGAATGGCAGACCAAAGCCACTTATGCATGGTTTGAAAATGACAACAAAGACGCTGAAATCGTAGTTGAACAGGCTGTGGAAGGCGCACCCGCAGGTAATTACACTGCCGTTTACCGCGTAGTGACCCAAAGCAACAACCCCGTTAAAATTTTCTTCAACGATTCAGAAGGTGAAGTTGCAGCCATCAAAGAAACAGATTTATGGTATCGTTCTTCTTTCGAGGGAATGGCAGATGACGCCAATATGAAAACTTGCGATTTTACCGTAGGAGAAAACGGCAAACTCAGCATCAAACTGACTCAGACTGGCCTTGGAGATGGACAGAACCGTTTTGCCTTCAAGAACTTCGACCTGCTTTACAAAGGCAAAGGCAACTCCGGCATCGAGGGCGTAGCCATCGAGGCCGCTGACGCTCCCGCGGAATATTACAACATGCAGGGCATCCGCGTGGCAGAACCCACCACAGGTCTCTACATCGTACGTCAGGGCAACAAGGTAAGCAAACAGCTCATCCGCAAATAAGTCCACACCGTCACGCACAAACCCACACAGCAGGGGCGCACACCACGTGCGCCCCTGCCTCGCATTTATTGGCATGTCCCTACAAGGTGGATGCGGACGCACAATTGTGCGTCCCTACTGCGTCTCCTCCCTGCCGCGTATTTGATTTGTCAATGCGGAAAAAAATCTGTAATTTTGTTATCGTGAAAACGGAACAAGAAATCAACCCGACAAATGTGGAGGCGGCACTCTATCTGTTTCCGGTGCCGCTGAGCGACAGCTCCCCCATCGGCAGCGTTCTCCCCGTGGAGAACGCCGCTTTGTTGCGCGGCATCAGACACTTCATTGTGGAGAACGTGCGGTCGGCACGCCGCTTCCTGAAAAAAGTGGACCCTGCCACCGACATCGACTCGCTGACGTTTACCGTCCTTGACGAACACACCGATGCACGCGAGGTGTCGGCCATGCTGCAGCCACTCCGGCAGGGGCATCCCATGGGTGTGATTTCGGAAGCCGGATGTCCGGCAGTGGCTGATCCAGGAGCCGACGCAGTGGCCGTGGCTCAGCGCGAAGGGCTGAAGGTTATGCCGCTTGTTGGCCCGTCGAGCATCCTGTTGGCCCTGATGGGGTCGGGCTTCAACGGGCAGAGCTTCGCCTTCAACGGCTACCTCCCTATCGACGCCACCCGACGCACGGCACGCCTCAAGGAGATGGAGCGCCGCATAGCCCGCGAACGGCAGACACAGATTTTCATCGAGACCCCCTACCGCAACAACCGCCTGATTGCCGAACTCACCACACGCCTCTCCGGCAACATGCTGCTGTGCGTGGCCTCCGACCTCACCGGCTCACGCCAAAGCATTGTGACGCGCCCGCTGTCGCAATGGGCCACGGCAACCTACAACTACGACAAGATTCCCACCATATTCCTCCTCTTCTCCTGATTCCGACCCGTCAGACCTGTCAGACCCGTCCGACAAGTCCGACGCTAAAAAAAATAATAACCTTAAACAATGGCACGCTACAAGAAACGTCCGACCATACAGCCCGGAATGCCGGGACTGTTCGACGACTTCGACGACTCGCTGTTCACGAGCGCCGACGATTTTCCTGTGCACCCCGCCATTGAGAAAGAGGCCGAAAGACGTCTCGCCGCCGAAAAGGAGAAACGGGAAAGGATGCTGTTCGACGACGGCGACACTTTCTCTCCGCTCGAAGCGCTCCCCACCATTGACAGGTTGAAATTCATCTCATTCGGCTCCGGAAGTTCGGGCAACTGCGCCTACTTCGGCGACGACACATCGGGATTCCTCATCGACGCGGGAGTGGACATGGTGCATGTTGTCGACGAGCTGCACCGCAACGGCATCGACATGAAAACCGTGAAAGGGATAGCCCTGACGCACGACCACAGCGACCACGTGCGCTACGTCTACGCCTTTCTGCGCAAATACCGCCACATGGAGGTGTTCTGCACGCCGCGTGCGCTCAACGGCCTTCTGCGCCGCCATGCCATCTCCAACCGCATCAAGGACTATCACCACGCCATCTACAAGGAGCACCCGTTCACCATCGGCAACTTTACGCTGCTGGCCTTCGAAGTGATGCACGACGGCACCGACAATGCCGGATACTACATCACCAACGGCGCGCACCACATAGTGGTGGCCACCGACCTGGGCTGCATCTCCGAACGCGCCGACTTCTACATGCGCAAGGCCAACTACCTCATGATCGAGGCCAACTACAACGCCCCCATGCTGGCAGCCGGAACATATCCCGAATATCTCAAGGCGCGCATCCGCTCGGACAACGGGCATCTCGACAATGAAGTCACGGCCGAATATCTGGCCCGCATCTACAACCCGGCGCTGCGCAACATCTTCCTGTGCCACCTGAGCAAGGACAACAACACCCCCGACATAGCCCTGGCGGCAGTGGAGAATGCGCTCCGGCAGGCGGGAGTGACCGAAATAGGCGACTGCTCTGAATCGCCCTACGCACGCCTGGCCCCCGTGCAGCTTATGGCTCTGCCGCGTTTCGACTCAACAGGACTAATCACTTTGCGACTCAAATGAACAGCACTGCACCCACCACACATCGTTCGGCCGCGGCATGCTGGATTGAAGCCATGCGTCTGCGCACACTGCCGGTTTCGGCCGCTGGCGTTGTCATGGCTGCCGCACTGGGCGTGGCCCACGGCCAGGTGAGATGGTTGCCGTGGACCCTCTGCCTCATTTTTGCCCTGCTTGCCCAGACAGCATCAAACTTTGCCAACGAATATTTCGATTTCCGCGACGGTCTCGACCGCAAAGGCCGCGTAGGCCCGCGTCGCGGAGTCACCGAGGGCGACATCACGCCCCGCGCCATGCTCACCGCCACAATCCTCACCTTAGGCATCGCCGCCGCCATAGGCTGCACCCTCATCTACTGGGGCGGATGGTGGCTGCTGGCAGCCGGCATAGTGATTGTGCTCGGAGCGCTGGCCTACTCCGCAGGCCCCTACCCGCTTTCGCGCCATGCACTGGGCGAAGTGGCGGTAATCCTGTTCTTCGGCCTGGTGCCTGTAACGCTCACGTACTATGTGATTTCCGGGCCGGTGACGCCTGCCGTGTGGTTCACGGCCCTCTCCACCGGGCTGCTCGGAGCCAACATACTTATTGTCAACAACTATCGCGACATAGCCGACGACAAGGCCGTGGGGAAAACCACCCTCGCCACCATCATAGGCCCCAAAGCCACACTGCTGCTCTACCTCATCGACGGCGTGGCCGCCGTAGGGCTGATGATGCCGCAATGGCGGCAGATGCCCGAAGGATGGCAGAGCGTGCCCACCATTACCCTTACTATCATAGTGCTGCTTTGGCTGAGAATGAGAAAAACCAAGGGGGCTGCCCTCAACCCCATGCTCGGGGCAACCGCCATGGTGATGCTGCTCTACGCCCTGGCCTTCCTTGCCGCCAACATTTTCACGAACTAAACCGCCCAACCCAGAAAGTGATTCTGCAATCGCTCGCCATAACCAACTTCAAGAACATAGCCGACGCCGTGCTTGAATTCTCCCCGAAAATCAACTGTTTCCTGGGAAACAACGGCATGGGCAAAAGCAATCTGCTCGACGCCATATATTATCTGAGTTTCTGCAAAAGTTTCTCGGGCATGCCCGACGCAGCCCTCACCATGCGCGGCGCTGAATTTACCACCCTGCGCGGACGCTACCTGCGGCGCAGCATCCAGGAAGAACTGACTTTGGGACTGCAGAACGGACGCCGCAAATCGTTCAAGCGCAAAGGGAAGGAATACGAGCGTCTGAGCGCCCACATCGGGGCATTCCCGCTCGTGATGATCTCTCCGGCCGACCAGGATCTCATCACCGGCACAGGCGAGGAGCGCCGCAGGTTCATGGACATAGTCATCTCGCAATCCGACGCCGTGTACCTCGACCACCTCATCCGCTACAACCGCGCCCTACAGCAGCGCAACAAGCTGCTGCGCGACCACGTGGTGGACCACTCGCTCTACATGGCCGTGGAGCTGGCCATGAGCCGCTCGGCCCACTATATCACCACTGCGCGCCTGCGTTGGACCGGAACACTCACCGAAATCTTCAACCCCATATATTCCGGCATTGCCGCCGACGGCGAGACGCCATCACTGGCCCTGCGCAGCCATCTGGCCGACAATCCCGGCTCCCTGCAGGAACTTCTTGACCAGAGCCGCCGGCACGACGAAATCGTGGGCCACACCTCCGTGGGGCCGCACCGCGATGACCTCGACCTGCAGCTGTGCGGCATGCCGGTGCGCCGGGCCGCCTCGCAAGGTCAGTGCAAAACCTACACCATAGCCCTGAGGCTTGCACAGTACGATTTTCTCCGCCGTGCCGCCAACATGAAGCCGCTGCTGCTGCTCGACGACATTTTTGACAAACTCGACGCCACACGCGTGGAACGGCTCATCAGCCTCGTGGCCGATGAAGAGGCTTTCGGCCAGATTTTCATCACCGACACCAACCGCGACCACCTCGACAACATCATAAACCGCGCCAACCATCCACACTGCTCATGGCAGGTGGAATCGGGCCGATTCACACAGATGCAATGAAACGCACCGATCCGCAGTCCATCCGACAGATTATCGACCGTGCGCTCGACGCCTCGGCCGGACGCACATCTGTGCTCGAACATCGTGCAGCGGCGTTGTGGACCGACATCATGGGCCCTACCATAACCCGTCACACCATCAGGCGGTATGTGGCCAAAGGGGTGCTGCATGTCTATCTCGATTCCGCCCCCCTGAAAAGCGAACTCGAATTCCAGAAATCAAAAATCGTACAGGCCATCAACTCGGCACTCGGCGCCGACGCCCTCACCTCCCTCCAGATCCACTGAACAAAGG
>DBFWRP010000024.1:0-1723 GCA_048222005.1 Muribaculaceae bacterium
GACACCCACGGCCACGGTCTCTCCGGCTTCGATCATGTTGTAGTCCTCCACACAGCGGCGGACCAGTCCCAATATGTGCTGCACGGTCATGCCTCCTGAAAATGTAAATTGCGATTTAAGAAAACGAGAGTATAATTGAGAAAATAAGAGAAAACACGAGATGTTCATGCCGTAAATTAAATCGGTGTTGACAACACGCCGGCACTGTGGTATAAATAATCCTGCGCGCTGAGCGCGTTTTCTCTGCCCCGATTGTAACAAGGGCGCGTGAAAAAGTAAAGCACACATTATATAAATTGGAGGAAGATCACCATGTCCACTTTCATGGCAAACAAGGCCAACATTGAGCGCAAGTGGTACGTCGTGGATGCCGCCGGCAAGCCTCTGGGCAAGACCGCCGTCATCGTCGCCGACCTGCTGCGCGGCAAGGGCAAAGTTACCTATACCCCCCACGCCGACTGCGGTGACAACGTCATCGTCATCAACGCGGGCAAGGCTGTGCTCACCGGCAACAAGATGGAGCAGAAGTACTATCGTACCCACTCCGGTTGGGTGGGCGGTCTGAAGGAGACCAAGTACCGCATCCTGATGCAGGACAAGCCCGAGCTGGCTATGCGCGTGGCCGTCCGCGGCATGATGCCCCGCAACATCGTCACCAAGGATTCCCTGAAGCGTCTGCACATCTACGCCGGCGAGCAGCATGACCATGCGGCTCAGAAGCCCGAGCTGGTCAAGTAAGGAGGAAAAAGAGAATGTATCAGTCTAAGAATCCCTACAAGTACGGCACCGGCCGCCGCAAGTCCTCCGTCGCCCGTGTGCACCTGTTTGAGAACGGCACCGGCTCCATCACCATCAACGGCCGCAGCATCGACGAGTACTTCGGTCTGGAGACTCTGAAGATGGTCGTCCGTCAGCCTCTGAACGCCACCAACACCCTGGGCAAGGTGGACATCGTTGCCACCGTCGAGGGCGGCGGCGTGTCCGGCCAGGCCGGCGCCCTGCGCCACGGCATCAGCCGTGCCCTGCTGCTGGTGAACCCCGAGTACCGCGCCATCCTGAAGAAGGCCGGCTTCCTGACCCGCGATCCTCGTATGAAGGAGCGCAAGAGGTACGGCCTCAAGGCCGCCCGTCGCGCATCTCAGTTCTCCAAGCGCTGAGTTTATACCGCTTACCTGCAAAACGCCAGAAACCACAACGGTTTCTGGCGTTTTTCTTTGTGCTCATTTGTCTCCATCTGAGATCATTGTTCTCTTTTCTTCAACGACAAATTTGCGGACAAAGTGAAGCATTTGACGACAAATTTCACGACAATTTTTTTGCTCTTTTAAGGGTGCATGGCTGCCTTTGTATCCATCATACAAAGGAGAAAATTCATGCTCGTTCCCTCATGGTCAAAGGCTCAAAAGGAGGCCTTCCGTACCCAGCACCCCACAAAATATCCCATTAAGCAAGCAAAGCACAATTACCCAAAAGCCAATGTAAAGGAGTTTGCCGACCTTATTTTTGCGGTGGACTGCCCCGAGTACAAGGGGCTGGTGACAATTGTGTGCCGCCCCAAAGGGACAGCCACGATGGAGATGGTAGCGAGCGTTCCTGCGGAGCAGGTGGGAGAATGGCTCTCCCAGATGCATGTCTCGGCTGATGCTGACTACTACTTGACAAAGGCACAATTCAAAGCTGCGCAAACATGGGACGGTGGTGAATTGTTTGCGCTGAATGCAAT
>DBFWRP010000240.1:0-1053 GCA_048222005.1 Muribaculaceae bacterium
TCTATAAACAGAGCTGTAGCCCCCTTACATCAGGCTGTATATTCTGTTTTTGAATACAAAAATAGATATTTTTCCCGTATTTCTTTCACTTCTTGTTTGATTATTCCAAAAACCATAACTTTGCCATCATCGAAACAAGAAACAGTCAAGAACTCAATAACAGAAACATCATGGACAGAACAAAACTACACTTCGAGACCCTGCAACTCCATGTAGGACAAGAGCAGGCAGACCCGGCTACGGATGCCCGCGCGGTACCCATTTACCAGACTACCTCATACGTGTTCCACAACGCGGACGATGCCGCCGCACGCTTCGGACTGCAAGCCCCCGGCAACATCTACGGACGGCTGACCAACAGCACGCAAGGAGTGTTCGAGGAACGCGTAGCCGCCCTGGAAGGAGGAATAGCCGGACTGGCTGTAGCTTCGGGAGCAGCCGCCATCAGTTATGCTTTCGAAAACATCACGCGTGCAGGCGACCACATCGTAGCCGCCAAAACCATTTACGGCGGCAGCTACAACCTCTTGGCCCACACCCTGCCGGCATACGGCATCACCACTACATTCGTCGACCCTGAAAACCTCGACAATTTCGAACAAGCCATACAGGAAAACACCAAAGCCGTATTCATCGAAACATTGGGAAACCCCAATTGCAACATCATAGACAATACGTTCGGCACGCCCTACCTCATTCGTCCGATAGAGCATGGAGCAGACATCGTCGTGCATTCGGCCACGAAGTTCATCGGCGGCCACGGCACTTCATTGGGAGGCGTCATCGTGGACTCCGGAAAATTCGACTGGAAGGCCTCCGGGAAATTTCCGCAACTCACCCAGCCGGATGCCAGCTACCACGGCATTTGTTTCACCGACGCGGCAGGCGCGGCTGCCTACGTCACCCGTATCCGCGCCACACTGTTGCGCGACACGGGAGCTACCATCAGTCCGTTCAATGCCTTCATCCTTCTTCAGGGGTTGGAAACCTTGTCCCTACGGGTGGAACGCCACGTGGAGAACACCCTGAAAATCCTGGATTTCCTCTCCACAC
>DBFWRP010000241.1:0-6362 GCA_048222005.1 Muribaculaceae bacterium
AATCATTTTCGTCAACAAGCTCGACCGCGAGGGCCGCGACCCGTTCGACATCCTCGACGAGCTTGAAAGCGAGCTCAAGATTGCCGTCCGTCCCCTTTCATGGCCTATCAACATCGGTGCAAAATTCAAAGGGGTCTACAACATCTACGAGCACTCGCTCGACCTTTTCAAGCCCGACAAGCAGAAGGTGACGGAACGCGTGGAAATCTCCGACGTATCCGACCCGGTGGTCGACGAAGCCGTAGGAACTGCCGATGCCGAAAAACTCCGCACCGACCTGGAGCTCATCGAAGGGGTCTATCCCGAATTCGATGTAGAGGAATATCTGCAGGGTAAACTCGCCCCGGTGTTCTTCGGATCCGCGCTCAACACATTCGGTGTGAAAGAGCTGCTCGACTGTTTTGTAAAGATAGCACCCGCCCCACGGCCCGTCAAGGCGGAGGAACGTCTCATCGAACCGGCCGAAGACGCCTTCACCGGATTCGTGTTCAAGATCCATGCCAACATGGACCCCAACCACCGCTCGTGCATCGCCTTCGTAAAGGTTTGCTCCGGCAAATTTGAGCGCAATGTCAACTACCGCCACATACGCTCGAACAAGCAGATGCGTTTTGCCGCTCCCACAGCGTTCATGGCCCAGAAGAAAAGCGTGGTCGACGAGGCATATCCCGGCGATATAGTCGGCATCCCCGACACGGGCAACTTCAAGATCGGCGACACGCTCACCTCCGGCGAAACAATCCATTTCAAGGGCCTCCCCTCCTTCTCGCCCGAAATGTTCAAATACATTGAGAACACCGACCCCATGAAAGCCAAACAGCTTGACAAAGGCATTCGCCAGCTCATGGACGAAGGTGTGGCACAGCTGTTCACCAACCAGTTCAACGGACGCAAAATCGTCGGCACGGTTGGCCAGCTGCAGTTTGAGGTGATTCAATACCGACTGCTGCATGAATATGGCGCGCAGTGCCGTTGGGAACCCATTTCGCTCTATAAGGCATGCTGGATAGAAAGCGATGATCCTGCCGCCCTGGAAGCGTTCAAGAAACGCAAATACCAGTTTATGGCCGTGGACACAATGGGACGCGACGTGTTCCTCGCCGATTCCAACTATGTGCTGCAGATGGCCCGGACGGATTTTCCTGACATCAGATTTCACTTCTCCAGTGAATTTTAGTGACTGCTGCCATTACGGCAGAATCCGAGCCGTAGGACGCAGGTTTCAAAATGTAAGCAAACCACCCCAAAACAGAGCACAATGCTCACACTCGAGCTTACACAATGGCACTAAAAGCAAATTAATGTTAAAACAGCTACACTTTTACCTCAAAACACTTGCACATACCGCCTGAACGGCTTAAATTTGTAACGTGTTTTTCATGGTATTAGATTTAAGGTTAACTAAGATTGGTTGTCGCGAGACAATCAATTTTTTTTGCGCCTACCCCACGATATTTCTCACTGGCACTAATTGCAATTAGTCCTTCTCACCGGTACCTTTCTGGCTCAAGCCGAAATTATGGTGCATTTGATTCCTGTAACCTGAATTAGCATCCATCAGAGTGTAGGGACATGCCTTCGGCATGTGAAGCAGACATGCGAGACATCCATAAAGCCAAGATTGTGACACTTTTCGCCGGCGCAATGTCACTAAGTTAACGCCTATAGGCAGCAGTCACCATAAAGGCCTGGAGGGCCGAGTCTGTGCTTATCCCCGTACGCAGCGTCAGCGGATAAGCACAGACACGACCCTCCGGGTCTCACAAAGCGTCTTTACCCCTCCCTCCGTACCTTAACTTAGTGGCATTGCTCGGTTCGTGCGTCCAGGAGCCAGGAGTATTTGATGGCGATCCTACAATTAGGTGAAATTCCCTTCCACATCCCTACAGGAGCTGTTTACGACGAGGCTTGTACCCGATATGGTCTCATTTAACTATATTTAACTAATGGGGGGGTGATTAGACTCCTTTTTACTAATTTTGCCCCAGATTTTAATTTATTTAATCCTTTAGCCTCGCGATCCTCCTGGTCAATCGCATTTTAACCAATGAAAAAACGTTTTTTATTTGCCCTTGGCATTGTGCTTACTGCTGCATGTTTCGGTCTGACCTCCTGTGGTGATGATGATGATGATGAACCCAAAGCCATGTGCACCTGCTCGGAATATGATCCCTACGACGGCAAGACATACACACAGCAGGTTGATCCTGCCACTTTCGCTGTAAGCAGCTGCGCTGAGCTTGCCGACAAGTTCAACAGCTACGACACAGAGACCTACATGACCTGCAAATAAGCAGCTTTATCAACAATAAAACGGATTGCGCCCGGGAACAGCCTGAAACATCGGCTTTTCCGGGTGTAATTTCATTCAATTCAACCAACAACTAATACGCCATGCGAACCCTCAACAAATCGGTACAGTCCGCCATCTCTCAGGCATTGGCCCTAATCAGCGGTGCAATCTTCATGCTGTCCGGATTCATGAAAGCCATGGATTCCGGAGCCTTCGCGCGTCTGCTGAGCGACTATGGAATCCCGTATCTTGAATATACCGCCCCGGTAATAATCGTTGCTGAAGTGTTGCTGGGATTTCTTCTCATCACTGGCATCAAACAGCGGATTGCGGCCACCGTGTCTGTCATAATGCTGATAATCTTCACAGCCGGATTCGCATATGGCGTACTGCTCAGAGATGTGACTGATTGCGGATGTTTCGGCGATTCCGGGATTTTAGGCTCTACTCCACAGGCAGTGTTCATCCGTAACGGCATCCTGATGGCCATGCTCACATTCGTGGTCATCAAGCATAAGGACACCCGCATATCCGAAAAAATCCTGGCATGCACCGGCGCATCGCTCATAGTGGCGGCAAGCGTAACCGCATTCATGGCCGGACAGACATTCAGAAACATACATCCAAACCGCCACGGGAACACCCGGATTGAACCGCAGGCAGTGGCAGACACGGCGCTGGCCGATTTCATCACGGTACACCCCGACAGCTCCTATCTGGTATTCGCATTTTCATACACCTGCCCCCACTGCCTCAATTCAATAGCCAACCTCAACAATTATGTATCAGGCCATGCCGTAGACAAAGTCATAGGCATTGCAGCCGGCACTGCGGAGCAGCAGCAGCAGGAATTCCGGCAGCAATTCCATCCGGAATTCGAAATCGTCAACGTCCCCAGCCTTAGAGCACTGACAAAGGACTTTCCGAAAACATATTATATCCTGCGCGATTCCGTCGTGCTTGATTTCGCAGGCGAGCTGCCATGCCGGCAGGTTCTGCATAGCTCGATGCAACGCGCCGGCTTGCTTCCGCCCTCCCCAAGCACCCACAACGGAGACTGACATCCCTACAGACTTCCAACATCCCATACCTGAATAAAACCAATAAGGATGTTGCAAATCTGCTGAATTTCGGTCAACGAAGTAGGGGCGCACGGTCTGTGCGTCCGACAATCAAATGATAATCCCCAAATAGAAGGACACACAGACTGCGTGTCCTTCTATTTGGGGATTATGCCTCTCTCCTATGATTCACCCGTTATTCCACGGTGACCGATTTGGCCAGATTTCGTGGCATGTCCACGTTGCACCCCTTGCGTATCGCGATATGATAGGCAAGCAACTGCAGTGGGATGGACACAACAATCGGCGAAATAACTTCCGGCACTTCGGGAATCTCAAGGATATGGTCGGCAATGGCTGCAATGGCGCTGTCGCCCTTGGTCACAATGGCTATGACCGAGCCTCCGCGGGCCTTCACCTGCTGGATGTTCGATATGATTTTCTCATGCATCTCGTCGGACGGGGCTATAACCACTGTGGGAAGCTCGTGGTCGATGAGGGCAATGGGGCCGTGCTTCATTTCGGCTGCCGGATAGCCTTCGGCATGGATGTAGCTTATCTCCTTCAGCTTGAGTGCTCCCTCGAGCGCACTCGGGAAGTTGTAGCCTCGGCCGAGATAGAGGAAGTTGTGCACATAGGTATAGATGCTCGACAGCTGTTCTATCTGCGCATTGAGCTGCAGTGTCTGCTCAATCAGCGCCGGCAGCTGCCGCAGGGCATCGGCCACAGCCGCCTTTGTTTTAGGAGCAATGGTGCCTTTGAGCGAACCTACGGCCATTGCCAGCAGCGTCAGCACCGTCACCTGACCGGTGAAAGCCTTGGTTGAGGCCACGCCTATTTCAGGGCCCACATGGATGTATGTACCGGAATCGGTGGCACGTGCTATGGACGAACCCACCACATTGCACACGCCATAGACGAACGCACCGCAGCTGCGGGCCATCTGCACGGCGGCAAGGGTGTCGGCCGTCTCGCCCGACTGGCTTATGGCTATCACTATGTCTTCGGGCCCAAGAATGGGGTTACTGTAACGGAACTCGCTGGCGTACTCCACCTCCACCGGTATGCGGGCAATCTCCTGAAGCAGACGTTTGCCGATAAGTCCGGCATGCCATGATGTTCCGCAGGCCACGATGATGATGCGGCGCGCATTGAGGAAACGATCCTTATTCTCCATAACGCCCGACAGTGTCACTTCATCACCGCGCGATGCGATGCGGCCACGGATGCAGTCGGTGATTGTGCGCGGCTGCTCGAATATCTCCTTGAGCATGAAATGCGGAAATCCGCCCTTCTCAAGCTGCGACACCGACATGCGCAGTGTCTTGATGTCAACTTCGAGGGGTTCGTTGTCGGTGTTGATCACCACCAGAGGCTCGCCACGGCGCACGATTCCGATCTCGTCGTCGTTGAGGTACACCACCTTGTCGGTGAATTCAATGATCGGTGTGGCATCCGACGCAATGAAAGTCTCGTTCGCTCCTATGCCGATCACCAGCGGAGAGCTCTTGCGTGCCACTACGAGGGTGTCGGGCTCGTCCATGTCGATAACAGCGATGGCATATGCGCCCACCACCTCTTTCAGCGCACCGCGCACGGCATCGACAAGCGAGCATTTCGTCGACTCCTTTATATATTCTATCAACTGCACGAGCACTTCGGTGTCGGTCTCGCTTGCAAACGTGCAGCCCTGCATGCCCAGTGCCTCCTTCAGCACACCGTAATTCTCTATGGTACCGTTATGCACCATCGCTATGCGGCCGCTGCGGCTCACATGCGGATGTGCGTTCACATCGTTCGGCTCTCCATGAGTGGCCCAGCGGGTATGCGCTATGCCGATGTTTCCGGCGACATCCTTGCTCTGACAAAAACGTTCGAGATCATCCACCTTGCCCCGTGTCTTGTAGACATCGAGCTTTCCTCCTTCATGCACGAGCGCCACTCCGGCACTGTCGTAACCGCGATATTCCAGACGGTGGAGCCCTTTGATAAGAATTTCATACGCGGGTTTATCCCCGATGTAACCAACTATTCCACACATATATCTCTATTAACTGTTAGTTGTTGGACAGTATTCTGCTGAACTGTAAATCTGCCGGCAACAAAAGCGGAGCCGCACAATGAGGCGAAGCTGCCAGCGAAGAGCTGATTGATGAAAATTTATTTGTCAAAAAAACGGGGCAAAGTTACAAAAGTCCTCAGAAATGCAAAACAAATGCGACTTTTTATGTGCAGCCTGGCACAACTTTTCTGTGATGGAATCGATTATATATTTTACAAGAGAGTACATGCCCCGCTTAGGGGGAACAACAGTGTCCGGGGAACATACGGATGTTATGTCCTAACGATGGCGGCGGCGACGGTTCTTCTTTATTGTGTAGGTTACCACCCCCCACACATCGAACCTGCATTCAGGCGTGATGAGAATCGGGTCATAAAGCTCGTTGGCAGGCTCAAGCCACACTTTGCCCGGTTCGAAACGCAACCGTTTCACCGTGAAATCGCCATCGACACAACACACCGCAAGGTCGCCGTTTTCCGGTTCAATCGAACGGTCGATAACAAGGATATCCCCCTCCTCTATCCCTTCGTCAACCATCGAATCGCCAGTGACACGGCCATAGAATGTAGATGCCGGATGGCGCACGATCTCATAATTGAGGTCAAGCGTGTCCGATATATAATCCTGTGCCGGTGAAGGGAAACCGGCCTGGATGCCACCGTCGGCATAAGGCAGCGGCATCTGCGACACCGGATCGGCATTGTACAAATCTATGTCACGCGATTTAAATTCCATATTGCAAAGATAGCGATATTGATTAACTTTGCACCCGTTTTTCAAAATTTTAAAAATATCCATCCGGACCATGCACGACAAAAATTCGCCACTCCGCGCCAACAAAAGTCAGCGAAGCTTTGCAAGTACCGTCTATTACTCGGCCACACGCGCCATAAAGCGCCATGCCACCGGCGGCAATATCCTTATCGCGGCCACAGTCCTGGCGATG
>DBFWRP010000242.1:0-10860 GCA_048222005.1 Muribaculaceae bacterium
GAGCTGGTCGTGCGTCAGGAAGTTGGCATCGTACGGTTTGCCGTTGACACTCATTGAATTGATGTACCGGTTAGCGCGGCTGTTGTTGTCGGCGAGGATTTCGACGGCGTTTCCGTTCTCGAGGTTTATCCTGACATGCTTGAACAGCGGTGTGCCTAACACGTATTGGTTGCTTCCGGGGCATACGGGATAGAACCCGATGGCCGAAAACACATACCATGCCGAGGTCTGCCCGTTGTCCTCATCTCCGCAATAGCCGTCGGGGTTGGGGGTGTAGAGCTTGTCCATCGGCTCACGTGCCGACGGCTGGCTCACAGGCTGGAACGAGACCAACGGCACCCTGATGACGATAGAGATTCCCGGTATATATGCCGACACCGCTTCGGGCGAGGTTTACACCTTCGATGCTGTGGAGACCACCGTACTTCGCCATGATGCCAAGGGGCTGCAACTCGCCATAACCAATCCTACCGTTTATCCCGCAACGGTGACCATCCTTGCCGACACACCTGCGGGTGAAGCACGCCACACGGTGAGCATCAAGCCGGGCAAAACTGTGAAATGCCGCATCTGACCGGCTGGCAGACATAGCGATACAAAAAAGACGTTGAAGAGTGGGGGGAATCCCGTCCGTTCTTCAACGTCTTGCTTTGGAGCGGTAGACGAGGCTCGAACTCGCGACCCTCAGCTTGGGAAGCTGATGCTCTACCAACTGAGCTACTACCGCATAGTTTGTCTGTATGTGCATGTACTGCCGCAAATCTCTTTGCGCATTGCAAAGTTATGTCATTTTTTTGAATCCGCAAAAATAGCGCCCTGTTTTTTATGGCAACGATTGTTTGCCGATACGTCTACGAAATAGCAATTTGAAATTGTCGTGAAGATTTAGTATATTTGTGAATGAGTTCAACATCCTTGCCACATGAAACTTCCAGAAGTTACAAGTATCCGACCGATACAGATGAGGTACAGCACCGGAGAAAAACCGGTTACTTAAATGAAAACGGGTATGTGTAAGTTGAAATATAGTATTATTTATGCAGTGATTCGGCCCGAAATTTCGGAACGTATCAGTGTGGGAATCATAATGGTAGACGGCAAGACAATTGATGTCAGATATTCTGATGCCAAACTGAAAGCTTTGGAGCTACTTTATCCTAAAGCGGCATATGAGTTTGTGTCAAAAGCCGTCCGTTCTATGAATCGGCGGAATGTTTTGAAAAATGAACAGGACATAGAATATCTTTCCCGGTACAGTAATAATCTTTTGAGCATTTCTCACTTGCAGACAATTGATATAGAGGCTTGTGAGAAAAATAAGAACTGGTTGTACAAATCGTACGTTCATGGTTAATCTGATTGTTTCAGGTAACGATGGGTTTATGAGGTGTTTTGGTTGGTTTTGAGTGGAAAGTGGTTGGTGGGGAGCGTGGAGATTTCGTAAATTTGCATACTGAAAAGAGTCAACACAAAGAATCCAACCAAAAACATACTGCTATGTGCGATAAAAATATGACAGACAACATGAAGCATGTTGTCGACGGGGAGTTCGGCGGCGAACGCGCGCTGTTTGCCGTGAAGAATGTGCAGCTCACCAACTGCGTGTTTCATGCAGGTGAATCGGCCTTGAAGCGTACCTCCAACATTGTGGCCGAGCGTTGCCGTTTCGAGGGGAAATATCCCTTCTGGCACACCGATGGCTTCCGTGTCACCGACTGCGTGTTCACTCCGGGTGCACGTGCCGCGCTGTGGTATTCCGACAATCTCACAATGCTGCGCACGCAGGTTGACGCTCCCAAGATGTTCCGCGAGATGCACAATCTCCACATTGAGGATGTCACCATTCCCGATGCCGCCGAGACCCTGTGGAACTGCCACAATGTGAAGCTGCGCAACGTGGAGGTGCAGAAGGCCGACTATCTTTTCATGCACAGTTCCGACATCGATATCGAAAACTATCGCCAGCAGGGCAACTATTCTTTTCAGTATTGCCGCAATGTGGTGATACGCAATGCCGTCATCGACTCGAAAGATGCCTTTTGGGAAACCGAGAACGTCACGGTCTACGATTCTGAAATCACCGGCGAATATCTCGGCTGGCATTCGAAAAATCTGCACCTGGTGCGCTGCCGCATCAACGGCACGCAGCCGCTCTGCTACGCCAAGGGGCTTGTGCTTGAGGACTGCCATTTCGGCGACGAGTGCGACCTCGCTTTCGAGGAAGCAGAGGTTGAGGCAACCATCAAATCCTCGATCGTGAGCGTGAAGAATCCCACCACCGGCCACATCCGCGCCCTTGCCATCGGCGAGGTGATTCTCGACAAGAACGTACAGGCACCCGCCGACTGTGTGATTGAAACCGAACTTTGATAACCCGAACTTTGATTGAATGCCATGTCGCAGTTCGACGAGATTGTACACCGCCGTGGATCCGGTTCCTATAAATGGGATTCGGAGGCCGATGCCGACGTTATCCCCCTGTGGGTGGCCGATATGGACTTCCGCACGGCTCCCGTTGTAATCGAGGCCCTGCGCCGCAGGGTGGAGCACGGTGTGTTCGGCTATACATTGGTGCCACCGCGCTATTACGAGGCGCTTGCCGGATGGTTCGCATCGCGCCACAACTATGTGATTGACCCGCAGAGGGTAATCTACACTCCTGGGGTGGTGCCGGCCATATCCGCCATCATCAAGGCGCTTGTAAAGCCGGGCGAAGGTGTGATTGTGCAGACGCCGGTCTACAACTGCTTCTTCTCGTCGATACGCAACAACGGCTGCCGGATTGTGGAGAATCCGTTGCTCCGCAATGATTTGCCTGACAATGAATTCACCTATAGCATGGATTATGCCGGCCTGGAACGTCTGGCCGCCGACCCGGCCAACACCATGCTGCTTCTTTGCAACCCTCATAATCCGGCCGGACGCGCCTGGACGGCCGAAGAACTTCTCCGTGTGGCCGACATATGCCGACGCAACGGCGTGCGCGTGGTGAGCGATGAAATCCATTGCGAGCTTACGCGTCCTGGCCTCGGCTATGTTCCGTATGCCAATGCCGAGGTCATGTCGGCGCAGGATGGCCCCGGTGCGGTGGTGTGCCTGTCGCCGTCCAAGGCTTTCAACACGGCCGGACTGCAGATAGCCAACATCGTGTGTCCCGACGAGGCAACGCAGCGGCTGATCGACAAGGCTATAAACATCAACGAAGTGTGCGATGTGAATCCGTTCGGAGTGGAGGGGCTGATGGCTGCCTATACGCCCGAGGGCGCGGCTTGGCTCGACGAACTACGTGCCTACATTTTTGACAATTACACGTTTGTGCGTGATTATGTGCGCAGGGAGCTGCCCATGTGCCCCATGACACGTCTGGAGGCCACCTACCTTCCTTGGCTGGATATCAGTGCATTCGGCATCCCGTCGGAGGAGATGGAGGAACGGCTGCTGCATGAGGCCAAAGTGTGGGTGAACTGTGGCGAGATGTATGGCGCCGGAGGCTATCTGCGTCTCAACATCGCATGTCCGCGCAGCCTGCTTGCCGAAGGGCTGCACCGCATGACTCGGTGGCTCAAGGAGCAAACCGGCGTGTCGGCAAAATAATATATGCCGGACGCATTGCGTTGTAGTAAATGGCACGCATAGATTTTTGACAGCAATGCTTAAACTTATTCAGACCGGAGCCCCGATAAGCTTCCGTCAGCGCGTGATGCTGACGGCCCAGTTGTCGTGGCCTGCCATCATGGCGCAGCTGTCGAGCATCATGATGCAGTATATCGATGCCGGAATGGTGGGACGTCTGGGCGCCGACGACAGTGCTGCCGTCGGTCTCGTGTCCACCAGTCTCTGGCTTTTCTGGGGCTTGTGCTCGGCGGCCATGGTGGGCTTCTCGGTTCAGGTGGCCCATCGCATCGGAGCCACCGACTATGCTTCGGCGCGCGGTGTGCTTCGTCAGGGCATCACGGCGGCGCTGGTGTTCGGCACGGTGATGGCACTGATAGGTATAGGCATAGCGTCGCCTCTGCCGGGCTGGCTGGGAGGCACGGAGGCCGTCAACGGCAAGGCCACCCTTTACTTTATGGTATTTGTGGCAGCGCTTCCGCTGCTTACGCTCAATTATCTGGGGAGCGCCATTCTGCGCGCCTCGGGCAACATGAAAACTGCCGGCGCGCTGAACGCCATGATGTGCGTTTTCGATGTGATTTTCAACTTCTTTCTTATCTTCCCGACGCGGACCATCGATGCGGGTGGCATCTCCCTGCCGGTGCCAGGCGCCGGCCTCGGTGTGCTTGGCGCGGCTCTCGGCACCGTCTGCGCCGAGATCGTCACTGTGGGGATAGTGATGTGGTACACCTGTTTGCGTCAGCGCGAACTTGCCATCTTCGGCAGACGAGGGGCGGACAACCGCCGTTCAGGTGGCGATGCCGCAGGGTGGAGGGCTTTCATCCCCACGGGCAATGTGCTGCGCAACGCCCTGAAGGTGTCAGCGCCAATGACGCTTGAACATGGTGTGATCTGCGGCGCCCAGATAATGCTTACCGTGATTGTGGCGCCGCTTGGTGTGCTGGCCATCGCCGCCAACTCGTTTGCCGTCACTGCCGAGGCGTTGTGCTATATGCCAGGTTACGGTATTGCCGATGCCGCCACAACGCTTGTGGGGCAGAGTTACGGGGCGCGCCGCAAGGATTTGGCGCGTCAGTTCGGTTATCTTACCGTTGGTCTCGGTATGGCTGTGATGACTTTCATGGGGCTTGTGCTGTGGCTCTGCGCCCCATGGGTGATGGCATTGCTGTCGCCGGTCGAAGGGATACAGCAACTCGGTGTCTCGGCACTCCGCATTGAGGCATGGGCCGAACCGATGTTTGCTGCGTCGATTGTGGCGTATGGCGTAATGGTGGGTGTGGGCGACACCATAATCCCCGCCGCCATGAATTTTTCGAGCATATGGCTTGTGCGCCTCCCCATAGCTGCGCTTCTTGCACCTACCATGGGGCTTGACGGGGTATGGCTGGCCATGTGCATTGAGCTTTGTTTCCGTGGAGCAATCTTCCTGTGGCGCCTTTTCAAAGGCTCATGGCTGAAACACGGATTGAAAACCGCCCCCGAAGAGGCGCCGCTTCCGGTAGAGCCTGACGTCTGAACGGTTGTGTAGATCCGGATGTCTGAGTGTTTCCGTCAACCCCCGATGTCTTAACGATTACTGCTTCAGTTCGGCGGCGGGAACATCGATCTGCACCGTGTGTCCGTCGGTATCGTGCCATTTCAGAACTACAATCATCCGGCTTTCGGCAAGAGCCTTCAGTCCCTCGGCAAATTCTGCGTTTGAAGCGGCGTGCATCCTGAACTCGGTGACGGCCGACTGCTGCAGCACCGGAAGTTGGCGGGTGTTAACGTTTTTTAAGCTCAGTTCAGGCTTCATTTCAAACACGATTATCAGCGAATCGCCGTTAATTTTCGCATTCGAGCCGGTGAACAGTCCGGTAGCTTTTTCTGCGGCCTGCATGGCCGGTGAATTGAGCGTATCCACCATCGTGTCGATGGCCGAGGTATGTTTGTCTTTGCATCCCCCGAGCATCATTATGCACAGTGCTGCCAGCACAGGCAGCAATCTTCTCGAAATGTCGTGTATCCGTATCATGTCAAAACGTGTGATATATGGGCATGCACCGGTGCGCACGCTTCCGCCGCAAAAATAGCGATAATAAGCCTGATATGAAACATATCCCGAAGAAAATTCCTCCGCAGTGTCAGTTGAGGATAGCGCTTCCGGCGCCCGACTGCTGGGAGACTTCGTTGCCGATAAAATCCTCAACAAATGTTGAAAACCGTAAATAATTGCAATTCTTTTTCGCATTTTTTTTGCAATCGATGTAAAGCCGACGCATTGAGATGAATTCTAAAAACTCTTTAAATTTGGTAGGCGTTTAAACTTTGGGGAGGCTTGACGTTCTAATAAGATAAACGGATTCCGACAGCTGTCCGGTAAGAATCTACGAATGCCAACTAAAAAAATCCCTGGAAGCTGATCAATATGAAGCTGACCAATTAGAGAAAGGAGGAGCAGATTATGAAAAAGATATTGCACTCGGTTACATCCTTCATCGTGGCGATGGCTATGCTCGCCGCTCCCGTTGTAGATGCGCAGACTCGAGGCCGTCAGGCTAAGGGGAACCATTCAGGCAACACTACAAGCCAGCATGCATCGCGTCCGGCGCATGGTGGTACCACTGATTATCGCCATCAGAATGGCGGCAACCATAACCGTCCCGGCAACGGCAACAACCGTCCCGGCAATCAGGGCAACCACAATCGGCCAGGTGGAAATTCTCGTCCGGACCATCGCCCCGGTAACAACCGCCCGGGCAACAATCACCGCCCGGGCAACAATCATCGTCCTGACTATCGCCCCGATTATCGCCCAGGCCATAACCATTCGTACAGGCCATCCCGTCCGGGTTATCGTCCCGGGGTAGGTCCCGTGCGTCCTCATCGTCCTCCACACCGTCATCCCCACGGGTACCGTCATCCCGTACCGTTCTTCAACGGTTTCCATCGTCCGGTGCCTCCTCCGCGGTGGCATTATGCCGGTGGCGGTCCGGCATTCGGCACAATTCTCGGCATAGCTCTCGGCACAGCCATCGGCGCGTCGCTTACGGCTTTGGCCAACGACGGGTATGCCGTAAGCAGCTACGGTAACAATGTGATTTATATGAACGATGTGCCCCAGATGAACTATATGTGGCCCGATGCCGCGCTTTACTATAACAACGGAATGCTTTGCGGCTCCCAGTTCACGTATCCTACGTCGTATTATGATATGTCGCGCTATAATGCGCTCTACAACACCTTTGTGGCGCAGTACGGCATGCCAGTGAGCTGCTCCAACACCGGCGCGGTGATTTCGTCAAGCTGGTTCGGCCCGTCGGGACGTTACGTCACATTGTCGTTCAATTCGCAGTACGGCGGCAACTATTACACCACATTGAGTTTCGGAAACTGACCGGCAGGGGGATACATACACTGCTCGCTCTGATAATAAACGGCAGAAAAAACGCCATGGACGCGCTTTTTCTGCCGTTTTTTGCTGTTTCGGCAAAATTAGTTAATTTTGTGAATTATCTAACGCCATACGGCAACGGCTTTCGGGCAGCGTTGCCGACAATCTTAAAAACAACAGAAGTTATGAATGTTACCGAACGTTTTCTGAAATATGTGAAGTTCGACACTCAAAGCGACGAACTGACCAACCTCACCCCCTCCACCCCCGGTCAGTACAAATTTGCGCAGGTCCTTGAAAAGGAACTGCAGCAGATGGGGCTGGAAGATGTGACACTCGATGAAAACGGCTATCTTATGGCCACATTGCCTGCCAATGTGGACCGCGAAGTGCCTGTCGTGGGCTTTATCGCACACCTTGATACATCGCCCGACCTCAGCGGACACAATGTGAATCCGCGCATAGTGGAAAACTACGACGGCGGTGATATAACTCTCAATCCCGAAAAAGCGATTGTGCTTTCGCCCGGCCAGTTCCCCGAACTGCTCCACTACAAGGGGCAGGACCTCATTGTCACTGACGGCAACACGCTGCTCGGTGCCGACGACAAAGCCGGAATCGCCGAAATCATCTCGGCGGTAGAGTATCTCATGGCACATCCTGAGATAGAGCACGGAAAAATACGCATCGCGTTCAACCCCGACGAGGAGATAGGGCAGGGCGCCCATAAATTCGATGTGGAACATTTCGGTGCCGACTGGGCCTACACCATGGACGGCGGTGAAGTGGGCGAACTTGAATATGAAAACTTCAATGCCGCTGTGGCGCGTGTGGAGTTCGTGGGCCGCAATGTGCATCCCGGCTACGCCAAACACAAAATGATCAACTCCATCCGCATTGCCAACCAGTTCATCCTGATGTTGCCGCGATGGGAGACACCCGAACATACCGAAGGCTACGAAGGTTTCTACCACCTCATCAAAATTGAGGGCGATGTGGAGAAAACCACACTGACTTACATCATCCGCGACCACGACCGCGACCGCTTCGAGCGCCGTAAGAAAGAACTTGAACATCTGGTGCGCAAAACCAACAATGAATTCCCCGGCTGCGCCACCATCGACATCAAGGACCAGTATTTCAACATGCGCGAGAAAATCGAGCCGGTGATGCATATCATCGATATTGCGCAGGAAGCCATGCGTCTGGCAGGCGTGGAACCCAAGGTGCAGCCCATCCGTGGCGGTACAGACGGCGCCCAGCTGTCGTTCAAAGGTCTGCCGTGTCCGAACATCTTTGCCGGCGGTCTCAACTTCCACGGGCGCTATGAGTTTGTTCCCATTCCGTCGATGGAGAAGGCAGAACGTGTTGTGGTGGAGATTGCCCGCCTGGTGGCAGCCCGTTGATGGATGCTGCCGGAGAAAAGACGCTCATTGTGGTCACCGGGCCTACCGGGTCCGGGAAGACCGCGTTGGCCATCGAGCTGGCGCGACGTCTGGGATGCCACATCATATCGGCCGATTCCCGTCAGCTCTACCGCGAGCTTCCGATAGGCACCGCAGCTCCAACGCCTGATGAACTTGCTGCGGCCCCGCACCATAACATCGGCACGCTTGAACTCACCGACTACTACAGCGCGGCACAGTTTGAGTCGGAAACGCTTGAACTGCTCACACGGCTGTTCGCCACGTCCGATTATGCCGTGCTTTGCGGCGGCTCGATGATGTATGTGGATGCTGTGACGCGTGGCATCGACGAATTGCCCACCATCTCGCCCGAGGTGCGAGCCCGGGCTTACGGGCTGTTGCAGCGGGAAGGAGTGGAGGCGGTGTGCCGCGAACTTGAAAGGCTTGATCCGGACTATTTCGCTACCGTTGACTGCCAGAACCATAAACGCCTCGTGCATGCCCTCGAGATATGCTGGGAGGCTGGATGCCCCTATTCCGCTCTGCGCACGGGAAAGCAAAAGAAACGTCCGTTCAGGGTTGTGAAAGTGGCTTTCGACTATCCACGTGAAGAACTGTTCGGGCGCATAAACCGCAGGGTGGAGCTCATGGTGGAGAATGGCTTGGTGGAGGAGGCCCGGAGTGTCTACGACCGCAGGCATCTCAATGCCCTCAACACGGTGGGTTACAAAGAGATGTTCGCCTATTTCGATGGCGACTGGGATTTGCCAACGGCCATGGCCCGCATGGCCAAGAACACCAGGGTTTACGCCAAGAAGCAGCTCACATGGCTCAAACGCGATCCCGAGGTGCATTGGCTTGACCCTCATGCTCCGTCGGTTGCCGACGATGTGATGAACTTGATTGACAATCAACAGAATATATCGGCTGCAGATGTGTGATGTACCGTCAGCGCCATCCAACTAATCAGTGACATGAACAATTTCAAAACGGCATTTGCCAATCTGACAGGCTATTTTTCGCTCAACGGATTCCTGATACCTCAGGCCGATGCGGAGCAGTCCATCCGCGAGGGCGTTTCGTTCAGAGGCACAAACATCCTCATCCTCATCTTTGCCATCCTGATTGCGTCGTTGGGGCTGAATACCAATTCCACAGCTGTGATTATCGGTGCCATGCTCATTTCCCCGCTCATGGGGCCTATCATCGGCCTCGGACTTGCCATAGGCATCGAGGATTTCGAGCTGCTGAAACGCTCGCTGCGCAATCTGGTGGTCGCGGCGGCATTCTCGGTGCTGGCTTCAACGGTTTATTTCCTTATATCACCGGTAAGCGAGGGACACAGCGAACTGCTTGCCCGTACATCGCCTACAATCTATGACGTGCTCATCGGCTTTTTCGGCGGAGGCGCGGGCATCTTCGCGATAGCTTCAAAGAACAAAGGCAATGTGATTCCCGGCGTGGCCATCGCCACGGCCCTCATGCCGCCGCTCTGTACGGTGGGCTATGGGCTTGCCACATGGCAGATGCCCTATTTTTTCGGGGCGCTTTATCTGTTCCTCATCAACTCCATCTATATCTGTCTGGCCACTTTTATCGGCGTAAAGCTCATGCATTTCGCGCGTGCGCATACGGCCAACCCGCTGCGTGCAAAAAAATTGCGCAAGGTGGTCTATACGGTGTCAATCCTTACACTGCTGCCGAGCATCTATCTTACATATAATATGCTGCGGCTTGAACGTTTCCAGCAGAGTGCCGACCGCTTTGTCAGTGAGGAGATGCATTTCCCCGCAACCCAGGTGCTAAGCCACAGCGCAGTGATGGCGCACGGCCAGAAACAGATAAATGTCACCCTCATCGGCAAGGTGCTTCCCAAGGATTCGCTTACCCTCGCCCTCTCGGCCAGATTGCGTTTCTACGGGCTGCAGGGCGCCAAACTCAACGTGGTGCAGGGCGACAACGGCATGGCTGCAACCGGCTCGCTTGCCGGGCATTCGGTGAAGGAAATTTATGAGATAGCACAGACCTCGCTTGTGCAGAAACAGCAGCAGATCGACTCGTTGCGCACGCTGCTGGATGCCCGGAACGCAGACGACTCCATCTCGGCTCATCTGGCGCCTGAACTCAAAGTTATTTTCCCGCAGGTAGCCGAAATCGCAATAACAAAGGCCGTGTTCGGCAACATCGACAGCGGAGGTCTTGATACAGCCAACATCGCGTTGGTAAACTATGCCAAACCCATATCCGCCGACTCGCGCAATGAACTGGCGCGCTATCTGGCCGCGCGTCTGCGGGTGAATGAGGTGGAGCTGGTTCAGGTGGATAAACAGCAGAAACAACAGAAGCAATAATAAAATTTGTACGATATAACTATATGACAATATGATTGTAGGGACATGCCTTTGGCATGTATATCATGGCAGGGCTAATGTCTCATCTGTTTCACATGCCAAAGGCATGTCCCTA
>DBFWRP010000243.1:0-1705 GCA_048222005.1 Muribaculaceae bacterium
CTGCGGAGCATCATCCACGAGCTGCTGTGGTTCCTGGCCGGCGACACCAACGTGCGCTACCTGCAGGAGCACGGCGTGCGCATCTGGAACGAATGGGCCGGCCCCGACGGCGACCTCGGCCACATCTACGGCTACCAGTGGCGCTCCTGGCCCACCCCCGACGGCGGGCACCTCGACCAGGTCTCCCAGGCCCTCGACCTCATCCGCAACCACCCCGAGTCGCGCCGCATCATCGTATCGGCCTGGAACGCCGGCGAGATCGACCGCATGAACCTGCCCCCCTGCCACGCCCTGTTCCAGTTCTACGTCAGCGACGGCCGCCTGAGCCTGCAGCTCTACCAACGCTCGGCCGACAGCTTCCTGGGCGTCCCCTTCAACATCGCCTCCTACGCCCTGCTGTGCATGATGATGGCGCAAGTGACGGGCCTGCGGCCCGGCGAGTTCGTGCACACCTTCGGCGACCTGCACCTGTATCGCAACCACGTCGAGCAGGCGCTCCTGCTGCTGTCGCGCACCCCGCGCCCCCTGCCCCGCATGCTCCTCAACCCCGCCGTGAGCGACCTCTTCGCCTTCCGCTACGAAGACTTCCGCCTCGAAGGCTACGACCCCTGGCCCGCAATCCGCGCCGAAGTCTCCGTGTGATTCACGATGCGTCCCGCACCGTCCGGTCCGAAAAGCCGGAAAACGCCGCGAAGGCACGAAAAATCACACTGACACCCGCGATTCCACCGAGAGAAACAGCGATTCCCCCGGTGGATTATCATCGTAGCTTGATATTGCGAATTTCTTTTTGCAGCCCGTCGAGGAAACGGGCTGCATGGGCGCCGTCCATCTGAGTGTGATGGAACTGGAAGGAGACAGTCAGCTTTGTCTTGAACCAATACTTGCGATAGCGGCCCCATATCAGGAACGGATTGTTATAGATGCCGCTGTACATACCGACCGCGCCGTCAATATCATATTGAGCCAATGCCGAGGTGCCTATCACCATGCTGTCGGTCATGTCGTGGTTTTCGCACGATTCCGCGACATGCCTGGTAAGCCGGAGGTATTCGTCGCTGAACGTTGCCAAGTCGTTTGAAAACGGCACATCGCACGAGCTCACCCCGCCATCCCGGTTCATCACTATAGTATTGACAGCAAGAGTGTCATATTGAATCAACCGGCCATTAACAGGCAACACGTAGAACTCCTTGACCTTGCTTGCGGCGCGACCTATGCACCAGCACATCAGCATATTGAATCTCATTCCCTTGCGGGAGCTTACCTTTCGCAACCGTGTGACGTCAAGCGTCTTAAACAATGTCACCATCGGCATCGGCGCGTTAATCCACGCCTCGAATGCGAAGGCGCGGGTTGTCTCTTTGGGGTCAATCTCTCTCATTCTTTTTTCTTTCTCTGTCAAAGTCAGGGCTGGCCAGCGAGCCTGAAATGCCATTCCCATAATAACGCGAGTTCGGGATAAAAATGCACTGAAAAAGTTGAATAGGCAGCTTTTTTCAGTGCATTTTTATCCCGAACTCGCATTTTTAGGTTCATGGTATCACCAGCACCTGAGTTTCTGAATGAATATGAATGGATTTGAATGTATTATTTAGGCAAAATGCTGAATAATAGCGAAATATGAACTTTAATGAATTTTGCCGATTTTCAGATTTATTCAAAAAACGTGGTGACCTACGTGGTGACCCGACTTGACAAAACG
>DBFWRP010000244.1:0-1153 GCA_048222005.1 Muribaculaceae bacterium
AAAACGACGGCATATATGACGAGTTGCAGTTGACGGCGGTGCCGTCGGAAGAAGCCTCAACGGAATTCGACTTGGCGCGCGACGGTGTGAAGTGGATGAACGACAACGGCGAACCTGAAATCTTTGCCGTACGCGACGGCGGACGTTATTCGTTGCTTTCGGCCATTGACCGTGAAGGCACGATAGGCGTGGGCGTGAGCCTGCCGGAAGCAGGTATGTACTCCATCGGTATTCCGGAAGATTGCGAGGCCGAAGATTATGAATATGTGATGCTGAAAGATGCAGCGACGGGCAAGGCAGCCGACCTGAAAGAAGGGGCTTACTCGTTCCGGACGGCGGAAGCGGGAGTCGCTGAGGGACGCTTTACTTTGAGTTTCAAACGTATGGATGCAGACCAACGGCATGCGATATATGTGAAGTCCGGCATGGGCAAGGCCACCGTGTTTGGTGTGAACGACGGTGATGTCGTGACCGTGGTGACGGTGGACGGTAAAGCCGTGGCTGTAGAGGAGGCTGTCGGAAGCGAAGTGACTTTCGCACTGGCAAAAGGAGCTTATCTCTTCAAGGTGGCCGGTACAGACGGACGGACTACAGTGGTAAAAGCCATGGTCCGATAGAGGATAGTGGATTTTAAGGTTGGTGAAGCCCCTCGCACGGTGAATGTGTGAGGGGCTTCTTATTGATCTTATTGGGTGGTTTAGACCGGACTTCAGAGCTTTTCTTTCAGGTAGCGGCCCGTATAGCTGTCCGGGCAGACCGATACTTCGCGCGGTGTACCGCACACGACCACGTTGCCGCCTTGCGCGCCTCCTTCCGGGCCGAGGTCGATGATATGGTCGGCACATTTGATGACGTCCATATTGTGTTCGATGATGACGAGCGTATGGCCGCGCAGGATGAGGGCGTCGAAAGCCGCCAGCAGGCGTTTGATGTCGTGGAAATGCAGTCCCGTGGTCGGTTCGTCGAAGATGAAAATGGTCGGTTCCGTTTTCTCCATGCCGAGATAGTAGGCCAGTTTCACGCGCTGGTTCTCGCCGCCCGAAAGGGTATTGGACGATTGTCCCAGCTTGATGTAGCCCAGTCCCACGTCTTGCAGCGGTTTGAGCTTTTTGGATATCTTGGATTGCCCGTGCGCGTCAAAGAACTCGATGGC
>DBFWRP010000245.1:0-3460 GCA_048222005.1 Muribaculaceae bacterium
CATTCCGAGTAGGGCATTCCACCTAAAATCTTCAATCTATGTCACGTCGAATCTCATTGATTGCACTGGTAATCGACACGGCCATGTCGCAGTTTGCGGCCGGTGCCGTTGCGCCTGCGCCGCGTCCGGAAGGCTCGCGCATATATAATGGTAAATCCGTTTACCTTCCCGCCGATCTCGCCTCGAACGATTTCACCTGTCAGGCATCCAAATGGAGCTTTGCCCGCATGGCGCAGACCGAAAATGTGGTGCTCTTCTGGGCCGACGGGTTCGGCGCCAATCCTGCCAAGGCACCCGACCTCGATGGCCACAACATGAAGGTGGACATAAACAATCTCCTTGCCCGCCTCGAACAGTTCTACCGATTTTTCTATAACGACCTTGCCTGGGTCAAGCCTGGCAGCAAGGCCGATTCGCTGAAAATGATGGCCATGCTTGACTATTCGCTCGAGGGAACCGCCTACGGTGGCGATTACGACGGCCAGATAGGTGCCCTGTGGATAACGCCAAACCGGGTGCAGGACGACAAACTCAACTGCATAGCCCATGAACTTGGGCACTCCTTCCAGTCGCAGATTACATGCGACGGCGATGGGATGGCCTGGGGAGGACATGGCATTTTCGAGATGGCCTCGCAGTGGATGTTGTGGCAGGTGAATCCCGACTGGCTCACCGACGAGAAATATCACCTTGATGCTTTCCGCAATCTCACTCACAAGGCGTTCCTGCATATCGACAACATCTATCATTCGCCCTATGTACTTGAATGCTGGGGTGAGCTTCACGGTCCCGGCTTCATTGCAGAGCTTTTCCGTCAGGGCCGCACGGACGAGGATCCGGTGATGACCTACAAGCGGATGTGCAACATGGGGCAGGAGCAGTTCAACGACGAGATGTTCCGCCAGCAGAGCAGGTTTGTCAACTGGGATTTCGACCGCACACGCGCCAACATGCGCCCCTATGCCAATCGGTGGTCCACGCCGCTTGAACCGGAGGGCCGTAACCGTTACCGCGTGCCGGTTGCCGTGGCTCCGGAAAACTACGGATTCAATTTCATAGAACTCACAACGCCTGCTCCCGGCACCGGTGTGACGGTGGATTTCAAGGGGGAGACGGCTCTGAAAGGATACCACAACGTGAATCCCTCTAAAGCCGGATGGCGTTACGGCTTCATAGCCGTGGATGCCGACGGCAATACCGTCTACGGCCCTATGCATAGCGGCCGTTCAGGGCGCCTGAGTTACACAGCTCCGGAAGGTGCGCCCCTGCAGCATCTGTGGCTCATGGTGATGGGTGCGCCCACCGAGCACTGGCGAAATGTCGACGGTCCTGAAAATCCCGGCGACGCCCAGTGGCCCTATACGCTCACCTTCCGGACCGGCGCGCCGAAGGCGGTGGCCGACGGTGGCTCCGACAAACGGTGAGCATCGATAAGTCTGAATTAAAGAAATAACTATAAGCTCCTTTTAACCAATCTACATGTTTGGAACCATGAAAATCAATCTGATTGTTGCCGTGGCGGCTGTTGCACTCATTTTTACAGGGATGCACGCCGCCGAGCGCACAATCTCCTCTCCCGACGGCAAGCTGTGCGCCACACTTTCCGACGAAGGTGGCGGACTGGCGCTGTCATTGCGTTATGCCGATAAGGTTCTGCTGAATCCCTCGCCCGTAGGGCTGGAGATTGACGGCGCAAAGCCGTCGCGCATCGGAAAGACTTCGGTGCGGAAAAACATCAGCGAAACGGTGGTGGCGCCGTTCTACCGGCAGAACAGCTTCTCGGTCACTTACAACCGCATGAACGTGAACCTGAAAAACGGCCAGTCGGTGGAACTGCGTGTGTTCAACGAAGGTATGGCCTACAGGTTCGCACTCGACGGGGCTGCATGCATCACCGATGAGACTGCCGATTACAATCTTCCCGCCGATGTGCGCCTATATCTGTCGCATTCCACCAACGACAAGGACCCTCTGGCCATGGCGTTTCAGAATACCTATTCCTGTACTCCTGTGGGGAGCGCTTCTCCGCAGCTGGCGTTCCTCCCCGCCTGCGTCGACTATTCGGGTGGCCTGAAGCTTACCATTACCGAGAGTGACCTGGAGGCCTATCCGGGCATGTTCCTGCAGGCCGATTCTGTGTCAGGCCGGTTGAGCGCTGTTTTTGCCGCATACCCCAAGGCATACGACCGCTATCCCTGGCGTCAGCAGCTGTACGTCACCGAAAGAGAGAACTTCATAGCCCGTACCGATGCGCCGCGCACACTGCCATGGCGCGTACTTGCCGTCACGACCGACGACCGCAAGCTGCCGGTCAACAACCTTGTATACGCCCTTGCCCGTCCCAACGCCATAGGGCAGACCGACTGGATACGTCCAGGCAAAGTGGCGTGGGACTGGTGGAACGACTGGGGCCTGCGCGGGGTGGATTTCAAGGCCGGAATCAACACCGAGACTTACCGCCATTTCATAGATTTTGCCGCAGAGAACGGGCTGGAATATGTGGTGCTTGACGAAGGGTGGTATGACCCGCGTAGCGGCGACATGCTTACCGTGATTCCGGAAATCGACCTCCACGGGCTTGTGGCATATGGGAAGGAGCGTGGCGTCGATCTGGTGCTGTGGACGGTGTTCAATGTGCTTGACGAACAGCTTGCCGAGGCATGCCGCCGTTATGCCGACATGGGCATTGCCGGTTTCAAGGTCGATTTTCTTGACCGTGATGACCAGCAGGCCGTGGAGATGGCCTACCGGATAGCACGTGAGGCTGCCGCCAACCATCTGATTCTCGACTATCATGGATATTTCAAGCCCACAGGCATAAACCGCACATATCCCAACATCCTCAATTTTGAAGGGGTGTTCGGCATGGAGGAGGTGCGCTGGACCGATATTGACAAGAACATGCCGCTATATGATGTTACCTTCCCGTATCTCCGCATGATGGCCGGACCGGTGGATTTCACCCCCGGAGCCATGCGGAATGCTGCCAAAAATGCATGGAAGGCCATATATACCGAACCTATGAGCATGGGTACGCGTGCGCATCAGGTGGCGCTTTATGTGGTGCACGATTCGCCGTTTACCATGCTTGCCGATTCGCCGTCGAACTATCGAGACAATCGTCCCACGCTTGAGTTTATATCCTCCATTCCCACCGTGTTCGATGAAACCCGCATCCTCTCGGGCACTATGGGCGAGTCGATTGTCACGGCCCGCCGTGCCGGCAGCCGGTGGTTTATCGGCGGCCTGACCAACTGGGATGAACGCACCGTGCCTGTCTCGTTCGACTTCCTGCCGGAAGGGGTGACGTTCGAGGTGGAACTGTTTGCCGACGGGCCGAACGCCAACCGCATCGCCTCCGACCATAAACTCACCAAAACGAGGGTGAACAGCACTTCGCGTATGGATGTGCCGATGGCTTCGGGCGGCGGTTTCGCCATGAAGCTGAGACCGACGTTGT
>DBFWRP010000246.1:0-1065 GCA_048222005.1 Muribaculaceae bacterium
GTGCTGAAGCTGATTGCCATTTCTGCAGGCGCTCTGTTTATCGCGTTCAACTTCGATAAGATCGTGAAGGGCGTACAGGCCGTGTTTACGGGCCTACGGAACGTGAACAAGCAAGCCCTGCTGATGGCTGCGGCCTTCATCATCGTAGCCCTGTTGGTGGAGGATTTCATCAACTTTATGCAGGGCAACAACTCCCTACTTGGCAGTCTGCTCGAAAAGGCGGGCGTTGACGTGGATAAGTTCCGCGCCAACATCATCAAGATTTGGGGGAACATTAAGACAATTCTGACGGCCGTATGGCAGGGCATCAAGAATGTGGCGATCCCGATTTTCCAGACCATTTGGGGCGTCATCAAGACGGTGTTCGAGGCCATCGGCAAGATTATAGATAAAATCGCCCCGCAGTTCGCAAACCTTGCCGACCAGCTTGCGAACGGCAACATCGACACGGATAAGTGGGTGAAGGTCGGCGAGGCCATCGCAAAAATCATCGCCGTCATCATAGGCGTCGTAGCTGCCGTCAAGACCGTCATCGCCGTGGTGCGAACGGTCACTTCGGTCGTGAAAGGCGTCTCGGCGGTGATCTCGTTCGTGTCCAGCCCTGTTGGCCTCGTGATTCTGGCGATTATGGCCCTGATTGCCGTGGGCATCCTGCTCTACAAGAACTGGGATAAAATCAAAGCCTTTGCCATTCGCATTTGGACGGCCATCAAGGATTTCTTCGTCAACATCTTCACGTCGATTGGGAACTTCTTCACAAGCATCTGGGAAGGCATCAGCACGTTCTTCTCCAGCGTGTGGAATGGTATCAAAGAGACGGTGTCCGGTGCAGTCTCCGCCGTCTGGGAGGTCATCTCCACGGTGTTCTCGACGATCTGGGAGTTCATCTCTGGCGTCGCCACGAACATCTGGACGTCCATCACGACGGCGTTTACGAATATCCTGTCGGGCATCACCGGCACGATTGGCAACATCAAGGACAGCATCGTGACCGGCTTCACCGCCGCAATCGACTGGATCAAGGCTCTGCCGGCGCAGGCCGTTCAGTGGGGCAGGGACATCATC
>DBFWRP010000247.1:0-1028 GCA_048222005.1 Muribaculaceae bacterium
CCGAACGTCCGCAGGCAAAATATACCCTCGTTGCCAATGACGTGGAGCGTTACCGTCAGCTCATGGAGGCCAATCCCGAAAAATACGTGCCGCTGGACGAACTGAGCACGCAAATCATCTACGAGGGCTACCTTCCCGACGGCTTCAACGCACAGACGGGCAAGCCCAACCATTCGTCAGCAGGCTACCAATGCAGCCGGACGGCATTGCCCGCCGTGGGCGAGTCGGATACCGAAGTTAAGATCGGCAGCGATTACGTGTTTGTAAACGGCAGCGAGTCGGCTGTTACCGTAACGGTGCTTGTTACGGACAAGACGGGGCGCACTGTAAGCCGCGTAACGGGTGTCGAAGTGGCGTACAAGCGCAATATGCTCACCACCGTGCGGGGCGACTTCCTGACGGCGGGTGTGGTAACCCCCGGCATCAATATCAATACCGACTGGGAAGGTGTTCACAATGTGGAATTTTAATACGAAACGGATATGAAAAAGATACTATATATAATAGGTGTATTGCTTGCACTCGTATCGTGTACAGACGAAGAAACGGCAATGCAGGAACAGGGAGTGACCGAACAGACGTTCAACGTCGCCATCAGCGAACCGGACTATGCCCCGCAGACAAGGGCGGCGGTGAAAATGAATCGCTACCTGCTCGAAATGTACGAGGGCGCTCTTTTGGTTGAACCCGTGAGAAAGGAGAGCACCGACGGCACGTTCAACGTAACGATGAAAAAAGGCGTGGATTACCTCTGCCTCTTCTGGGCGGACGGCGGGGCGGATGCGTACAATGCCTCCGACCTACAAATCATAACACAGAAAGACTACACCAAGCCCGGCACAGCGGCTTACTGGGCACGCGTGACGGTCAACAGCACTTCCGATGGAAATATCACCCTGAAACGTGCCGTTGCCGAACTCTCGTTTATCGACAAAAAAGGATTGACGGAAGCGAACAATACCTTGAAGATTACTTATCCCTACGCTATCGCCGTGATGGACCTCAGCGACGGCACGGTGGGGTATGGC
>DBFWRP010000248.1:0-3823 GCA_048222005.1 Muribaculaceae bacterium
GTGATGAAGCGGCCGTTTAATTTTCACTTATCCGCCGATGCATCACTGCGCGATGCCGCACCCGCCGGTACATCGTGCATACTCCGGGACAATGAACCAACCCGCCGGCGCGGATGTTATGATTTCAAAAAAGTGGACACACAGAATGAGAGCCGTTCACCCATACAAACAACTGACGACACACAAACCGCAAACAGATAGACTCACTTCACACGGGGATAATCAGGCCTTCACCTGTCAACGCTTTTATGAGAGAATGAAGTTATTTATTTTGCAACTAAAATCAAAAGAAATGAGACACGAATTAGCATCCGTACTGGCACTGTGTTGCATGTCATTCACGTTTGCGAACACCGCCAATGCACAGGAAACAATCGTCGTGGAGGAAGAAACCTTCACTGTTGACGACGCGTACAATTGCAAGACCCAGTATTCAGTGGGCAAACATGACAACTGGTTCCTGCAGCTCGGCGCCGGAATCGGGGTTCCCCTTGTAGAGAACTCACTGGAAAACGGCGACGCCAAACGCCACATCACAGCCACCTACAATCTGGGAATGGGCAAATGGTTCTCCCCGTACATCGGATTCCGCTTCAGCGGATACTACGGAGCCATGCACTGGGACAACGTATCCTATAGCAAAGCCCAGATGGCCAATCTGAACTTCGATTTCATGTGGGATATGTGCAACTCTCTCGGTGGCGTGAATGCCGACCGTCCCGTCAGCGTCATACCGTTCGTCGGTCTCGGTGGCACATATGTATGGGACATCGAATCGGAAGGCACAAACATCTACCACCGCCGTGGAGCATTAAAGACACGCCAGTGGACACTCCCCGTATCAGCCGGTATCCAGTTCCGCTTCCGCCTATGCCGATACGTCGACTTTTTCCTTGAGGGCCGCGCGGCATTCTATGGCGACAACTTCAACGGAGCAGCCTATGACGAACCTGTTGACGTGCACATCACCGCCACAGGAGGCTTCAGCATCAACTTCGGAGGTGTGAAATATCAAGCTTATAACCCATGCAGGGACCGTGCTTACATCGAATCGCTCAACGGGGAAGTAAACGCCCTCCGCGGCGAACTTGCCACCACCGCTGCCGCATTGGCAGCCGCACAGGCACAGCTCCCCTGCCCCGAAGTGGTTGTAGCAGAATGCCCCGAATCGGATGCGGCGCCGATGATGTCGACCGTACGGTTCTCGATCAACTCTGCCAAAATCTCGGACGAAGAGATGGTCAACGTCTACAATACAGCCCAATACCTGAATGCCAACCCCGAAGTAAACGTTCTTATCCAGGGTTATGCAGACAAGGACACAGGCACATCTGAATACAACAAAGCCCTCTCGCAGAAACGTGCACAGGCCGTCTACGACGCCCTGACCAAAACCTACGGGATTGATGCCGGCCGTCTGTCCATAGAAGCCGAAGGGTCAGCTGTCCAGCCTTACGATGTCAACAACTGGAACCGTATCGTAATCTTCGTTCCAGGCAACTGACCAACCCTAAAACTTACATTCAAACAAGGTCAGAGATGACCCGATGGCAAGGCGATGCGCACACAGGCACATCGCCTTGCGGCATATATACACATTATCTATATTATCCCCATAAAACAGCTAACAATCTGTAAGCACATCAAGCCCCCGTAACCCGACTCAATGCGTTTTTCGGGTCATAATCAGCGCTCTGGAATAAAAAGTTTTCACAAACTTAGGATAATACAAAAAAATCACTAATTTTGCATTGAATTAAGGAATGTATGGAACGGCCAATCTCAGTATCCCGGTTTTAACCATTCCAAACCGAACCCATTCAACTATTTTCAGTTTATGGAAACTAAAAAACTTAAAATCAGAGACCTCACCCTGCGCGACGGTCAACAGAGTCTGTTTGCAACCCGTTTGAAACAGAAGGACATCGACTCACTCCTTCCCTTCTACAAAGATGCAGGTTTCTACATCATGGAAGTCTGGGGTGGTGCAGTGCCCGACTCTGTGATGCGTTATCTTGACGAATCGCCCTGGGTACGCCTCCGCACCATAAGCGAAGCCATCGGAGGAAAATCGCTTCTGTCGGCACTTTCGCGTGGCCGCAACCTTTTCGGTTATGTGCCCTACCCCGATTCAGTGCTCGAAGGCTTCTATAAGGAAGCCATTAAAAACGGCCTGAACGTAATGCGTATCTTCGATGCGCTCAACGACATCGACAACGTTAAGGAATCCATCCGCATGATCAACGAGCTGGGCGGCATAGCCGATGCAGCCGTATGCTACACCGTGGATCCCAAGGACGAAGCTCCTGCAGCCCCCAAGAAAAAAGGCTTCTTCGCATCTCTTTTCGGCAAAAAAGAGGAAACAGCTGCTCCTGAGAAGATTTTCACCGACGAATACTTTGTCGAAAAAGCCAAAGAGATGGAACGTCTCGGCGCCAAAATCATCACCCTCAAGGATATGGCAGGCCTCGTAAGCCCGCTCCGCGCAGCCTCTATCATCGGCAAGCTGAAGCAGGCCGTGAAAGTTCCTGTCGACTTCCACACCCATTGCACCCCCGGCTACGGACTCGCATCCTCGCTCATGGCCATCATGAACGGTGTGGACATTCTCGACACCAACATATGGTTCTTCGGCGAAGGTTCTGCAGCCCCTGCCATCGAACTTGTCTACGTGTTCTGCAAGAAACTCGGCATCGAGGTTGAGGCAAACATGGAAAAAGTCGGCGAAATCCGCGACCGTCTCGAACAGATCCGCCGCAATCTGGCCGATGTCGACCTGCACAAGGATCACTTCCCCAAACACTTCAACCCGCTCACCGACAAGCTGCCGGCAGAAGTGGACGCCCTCTTCGACAAAGCCATCGCAGCCGCCAAAGCCGGCGACGAGGAAGCGCTGCTCGAGAACTGTCACGCAATCGAGGCATATTTCGAGTTCCCCAAACCCAACCTCCTTGTCAAGGAAGCTGAAGTGCCCGGCGGCATGTACTCGAACATGGTTGCACAGCTGAAGGCTCTCAATTCGTCCGACCTCCTCGAGGATGCAATGAAACTTATCCCCAAGGTACGCCGCGACGCAGGTCTGGTGCCCCTGGTAACCCCCACCTCACAGATTGTAGGCGCACAGGCCGTAAACCTCGCCATCGACCGCAAGAAAGGCAATCCCGACTATACCAACACCTCCAACCAGTTCATCTCGCTTGTCAAAGGTGAATATGGCCACACACCCGCACCCATCGACCCCGCTTTCCGCCAGCAGATCACCGGCGACGCTCAGGAGCGCCCCTACGATGTAAGCAAATACCGCAAACCGGAGAACCCCGTTGTCGAAGACCTCGGCGGCGTGAAACTTGCATCGAACGACGAGGAATACCTCCTGCTTGAACTGCTGCCCAACGTGGCCAACAAGTTCCTCCGCAACCGTCGCGCAGAAGAGTATGCTGCAAAACAACCCAAGGAACAACCCAAAGCCGCCGAAACTGCCCCCGCTCAGGAAGAAGCAGCAGAGGAGCCTATCACAGGCAGTGTGTTCCGCGCACCGATGGGCGGCCGAATCATCGAAATCGATGTAAAAGCCGGCGACAAAGTGAAGAAAGGTCAGCGCATGATGGTTTATGAAGCCATGAAGATGGAAAACGACCTCGAAGCTGACCGTGACCTCACCGTAAAACGCGTATTCGTAAAAATCGATGACGTAGTAGGCACCGACGCGCCCCTCATAGAATTCGAATAATCCCTCCAATATTCATACTTATCACCACAAAAAAAGCGATGCGCCTTCCGGCACATCGCTTTTTTTGCTCCACCCAACACCATCCCTTATAAG
>DBFWRP010000249.1:0-3655 GCA_048222005.1 Muribaculaceae bacterium
ATCCTGATGATATTGGCATAATGGGCTCGTCGGCAGGAGGGCATCTTGCATCTACTATTGCAACACACCCCGAAAGGGATAATATTCTGTCATTCCAAATACTTTTCTATCCCGTAATTTCAATGCAGGCACCTCTGACCCATGGACCATCTCACGACAATTTTTTAGGCATCAACCCCGGGTTGCCGATAGAAGAAATGTTTTCAAATCACAAGCAGGTTACATCATCAACTCCACGTGCGATAATATTTTTCAGCTCTGATGATGACGGAGTGCCGGTTGATAATGGAATCGAGTATTACAATGCTCTGCGTCGTAATGGAGTAGAAGCATCAATCCATATCTATCCAGAAGGAGGTCATGGGTGGGGATTTCGTAGTGATTTTCCCTACCACAAGGAAATGCTGGATGAGTTAAAACGCTTTATAAACAACTATTAAATAAAAGCATTATGAGTACGCTTTACTTCGTAGCTTTCGATCTGGGGGCCACAAGCGGACGCTCCATACTTGGAGCGCTGACAGCAGATGGTAAACTCACAACGAAGGAGCTGACACGTTTTCCAAATCAGATGATGCCGTTAAACGGTCATCTTCACTGGAATATCTATTCCTTGTTCGAGGAACTGAAACGGGGTCTGCGTGAAGTGGCTCGTCTGGGTATCGTTCCGACTTCCATCGGTATTGATACCTGGGGCGTGGATTATGTGTGTCTTGCCGCCGACGGCTCCATTATCGGTTTACCGTACACCTACCGCGATTCCCAGACCATAGGAGCGTCCGACAGATTTTTCAACAATGTCATGTCCGCCACTCAGCTCTACGGCTCTACCGGCATACAGCATCTCGATTTCAACACCGTGTTCCAGCTCAACGAGCACCGCAATGATTTCTCCCACCTGAACGCCGCGAAGTTTGTATTTCTGCCTGACGCCCTTGCATACATGCTTACGGGAAATATCGTCACTGAATACACGATAGCCTCAACTGGGGCGTTGATCGATGCTTATAAACAGGATCTGGACAACCGGATTCTTGAAAAGCTCGGACTTGACACGTCGCGTTTCGGGAAACTAGTTATGCCGGGTCATGTCGTTGGCAATCTGAAGACTGAAATTGCAGAAGAGACAGGACTGGAGACGGTGCCTGTAGTTGCCGTTGCCGGACACGACACAGCGTCGGCGGTTGCCGCCATACCGGCCATAGGCTGCAATTTCGCATATCTGAGCAGCGGCACATGGTCGCTGATGGGTATCGAGACCGATGCGCCGGTGATAAATGAAACGACAGAGAGGCACAATATCACCAACGAGGGAGGTGTGGAAGGCACTATCCGGTTGCTCAAAAATATCACCGGCATGTGGATTGTGGAGCAATGCCTGAAGCAATGGAAATCGGAAGGAAAGGATTATTCCTATCCCGAAATGGTTGCGCTTGCGCAATGTTCCAAAGCGGTCTGCACAATCGACCCCGACGCCACCGATTTCGTCGCCCCTGCAGATATGGTGGCTGCCATAGACGAATATTGCCATGCTACAGGACAGGCAATTCCGGCAACCCACGGGGAGTATATCCGCTCTATTTTCGAGAGCCTTGCCAGAAAATATGCCAAGACACTTGATGTGTTCCGTGATCTATCGGAATATCCGATAGAGCGACTCCATGTGATTGGAGGCGGTTCTCGCAATGCCTTCCTAAACCAGCTTACAGCCGATGCCTGCGGTATCCCGGTAATCGCGGGTCCGGCGGAAGCTACCGCACTCGGCAACATAATGATTCAGGCAATCGCATCAGGCGCTGTTAAGAATCTCGCCGAAATGCGTAAAGTCATTGCCGACAATATTGAAACTGTAACTTATTACCCTAAAAATAAACAATCATGAAAGAAGAAACAATCCGCAAGGCGTATGAGATAGCGAAGGAACGCTATGCAGCTCTCGGTGTCGATACCGACAACGTTCTCGCACAGATGCAGGACTTCCATCTGAGCATGCACTGCTGGCAGGCAGACGACGTAACCGGTTTTGAAGCTCGCGAAGGGGGGCTTACCGGCGGAATACAGGTCAACGGCAACTATCCCGGCAAAGCCCGCAACATAAATGAACTGCGTGACGACATTCTCTATGCCATGTCGCTCATCCCCGGCAAGCACCGCCTCAATCTCCACGAAATCTATGGCGACTTTCAGGGAAAGTTCATTGACCGCGACGAGGTGACGCCCGAATATTTCGAGAGCTGGATACAGTGGGGCAAGGAGCATGGCATCAAGCTCGACTTCAACTCCACATCGTTCTCCCACGCCAAGAGCGGAGACCTCAGTCTCTCCAATCCCGACAAATCCATCCGTGATTTCTGGATTGAGCACAGCAAGCGTTGCCGCGCCATCTCTCAGGCTATCGGCGAGGCACAGCAGGATCCCTGTATCATGAACACATGGGTACACGACGGCAGCAAGGACATTACAGTCAACCGTTATATGTACCGCGAACTGCTTAAAGACTCTCTCGATCAGATTTTCGAGCACTGCTACGACTGGATGAAAGACTGCGTTGAGAGCAAGGTCTTCGGCATCGGCCTGGAGAGCTACACCGTAGGGAGCAACGACTTCTACACCGCCTACGCCTCCAAGCGCGACATGATGATAACTCTCGATACCGGCCATTTCCACCCCACCGAAAGTGTGGCCGACAAGGTTTCCGCCATGCTGCTGTTTGTGCCGGAGCTGATGCTGCACGTTTCGCGCCCCATCCGTTGGGATTCCGACCATGTCACCATCATGGACGACCCGACTATGGATCTGTTCAGCGAGATAGTACGCGCCGGCGCCCTGAACCGTGTGCATTACGGTCTCGACTACTTCGACGGAACCCTCAACCGAATCGGCGCATACGTCATCGGCAGCCGTGCCGCCCAGAAATGCATGCTCCGCGCTCTTCTCGAACCGATTGCAACTCTGCGCGAATATGAACTCACCGACAGGAAGTTCCAGCGTCTCGCCCTCCTTGAAGAGTGCAAGAACCTCCCGTGGAACGCCGTATATGACATGTTCTGCCTGATGAACAACGTGCCCGTCGGTGAATCATTCATTCCCGAAATAGAGAAATACGAACAGGCCGTTACTTCACACAGATAATGGAAATTATAATCGGACTACTGATAATCGCAGCCGGAAGTTTCTGCCAGTCCAGTTCTTATGTGCCTATCAAGAAGGTGCGCGACTGGAGCTGGGAGAGCTTCTGGCTCGTTCAGGGCGTTTTCGCATGGCTGGTGTTTCCGCTGTTGGGGGCAATGCTGGCGGTGCCTTCCGGTCATACTTTGATCGAGGCTTACAGTGCGAATCCGACTGACGCACTCCTTGCAGTTCTTTTCGGAGTGCTATGGGGCGTCGGCGGCCTCACTTTCGGGCTGTCAATGCGCTATCTCGGCGTAGCTCTCGGGCAGTCAATCTCACTCGGCACCTGTGCAGGTCTCGGCACCATACTTACGCCATTATTCATGGGTAAGCCGGGGGAACTCACCGTGCCTGTAATCGTCGGTGTTGTCGTTACATTGATTGGCATTGCCATTATAGGCGTGGCAGGGAGCATGAGGGCAAAAACAGCCGGAGAAACAGTAAAGGACTTCAATTTCGGCAAGGGCATAACCGTTGCACTGAT
>DBFWRP010000025.1:0-2015 GCA_048222005.1 Muribaculaceae bacterium
CCGACCCTCTGCTTGTAAGGCAGACGCTCTGAACCAGCTGAGCTAAGCGCCCTTCTCGCCTCAAAAGCGATGCAAATTTAGGCATCTTTTTTATTCCATGCAAATTTTTCGGCAACTTTTTTCTGATATTTTTTTCGTACCTTTGCATTATCTCACTCCGCAAGCGTGGCATAGTCTTTGATTTTCCTAAGATTAGCCACTTTCCCAATCAACCGAAAAAAATTCACATTTCAACAATCGCGCCACATGGAACTCAACCAACTCACCGCAATTTCGCCCATCGATGGCCGTTATCGCGGAAAAACATCAAACCTCGACCTGTATTTTTCAGAATTCGCACTGATCCGCTATCGCGTGAAAGTGGAGGTGGAATACTTCATCGCCCTGGCATCGCTACCGCTCCCCCAGCTTGCCGACCTCGCCACATCGCCTGAAGAATTAAAGGCCCTTACCGCGCGCCTGCGTGATATATATGAGAATTTCTCCGTGGCCGACGCCGAGGCCATAAAAGCACACGAGGCTGTCACCAACCATGACGTGAAGGCTGTGGAATATTTTCTCAAGGAGCGTTTCGACGCAATGGGGCTGTCAGCGCACAAGGAATTCATACACTTCGGCCTGACATCGCAGGACATCAACAACACGTCTGTCCCCATGAGCCTGCGCGATGCCCTCCACAACTCATTTCTCCCGCTTCTCAACGAACTTATCGACACACTTGAGGCGCGCGCCAACGAATGGTCCGACGTGGCCATGCTCGCCAAGACCCACGGCCAGCCCGCATCGCCCACACGCCTGGGCAAGGAGCTGATGGTCTACGTGTATCGTCTGCGCAAACAGGTGGAACAGCTGCTGGCCGTGCCCGTAAGCGGCAAATTCGGTGGCGCCACCGGCAACTTCAACGCCCACCGCGCAGCCTATCCCGGCTACAACTGGCCTGAATTCGCCGCCGGATTCCTCAAGAACCACCTCGGCATAGAACGCGAGGAGTTCACCACCCAGATTTCAAACTATGACAACATCGCAGCCATGTTCGATGCCCTCCGACGCATCAACACCATCATCCTCGACCTTGACCGCGACGTGTGGATGTACGTCAGCATGGAATACTTCAAACAGAAAATCAAGGCCGGCGAAGTCGGCTCTTCGGCAATGCCGCACAAGGTGAACCCCATCGACTTCGAGAACTCCGAAGGCAACCTCGGCATAGCCAATGCAATCTATGCCCATCTGGCTCAGAAACTCCCTGTGTCACGCCTGCAGCGCGACCTCACCGACTCCACTGTGCTCCGCAACATCGGCGTGCCCATGGCTCACTCCATCATCGCCTTCCACTCCACCCTCAAGGGACTGGGCAAACTTCTGCTCAACCGCACCGCCATCGACCGCGACCTGGCCGGCATGTGGAATGTGGTGGCCGAAGGCATACAGACCATCCTGCGTCGCGAAGGCTACCCCCACCCCTACGAAACCCTCAAGGCCCTGACACGCACCAACACCACTGTCACCGCCGAAAGCATCGCGGAATTCATCGACACCCTGGAAGTGTCCGACAGCGTCCGCGCTGAGTTGCACGCACTCACCCCCTCAACCTACACAGGATTCTGAAAACCTAATCAAATAACACCAAACACCATCAACCATGAAACTGCGTCATGCATTAATATGTGCGGCCCTGCTCTGCGGAGCCACGGCCGCACATCCCGTCGCGGCCGACGACAACCGTCCCGACTGGGAAAATCCCGAAGTGTTCGCCGTAGGGCGTGAGCCCGTCCGCGCCACGGCCTTCCCATACCCCACGGCTGCTATGGCACTCACCAACAATCCGGCCGAATCACCGTGGTTCAAAAACCTGAACGGCATGTGGAAATTCCATTTCTCGAAATGCCCCGCCGACCGTCCCGCCGATTTCTACAAGCCCGGCTACGACACATCGGAATGGGCGGAGATTCCCGTGCCTTCCAACTGGGAGATGCAGGGCTACGGAACCCCCATCTACACCAACACCAATTACC
>DBFWRP010000250.1:0-16849 GCA_048222005.1 Muribaculaceae bacterium
CATAAAAAACACCTTTATATGCGCCTGATTATCGAAGAAAACTACGACCTTCTTTCGGAATGGGCCGGCAACTACGTAGCCGCCCGCATAAACGAAGCCAACCCCACGGCCGACAAGCCATTCGTGCTCGGATGCCCCACCGGAAGCTCTCCCCTGGGCATGTACCGACGCCTTATACAGCTGCACAAAGAAGGGAAAGTGTCATTTAAAAATGTGGTGACTTTCAACATGGACGAATATGTAGGGCTGCCGGAAAACCATCCGGAAAGCTATCACAGCTTCATGTGGAACAACTTTTTCAGCCACATTGACATCCCCCGCGAAAATGTCAACATCCTGAACGGAAACGCCCCCGACCTCACGGCCGAATGCGCACGTTTCGAGGCCAAGATAGCTGCATACGGGGGCATCGACCTGTTCATGGGCGGCGTCGGCCCCGACGGCCACATCGCATTCAACGAACCCGGCTCCTCGCTGACCTCGCGCACACGCGTGAAAACCCTCACCACCGACACCATCATTGCCAATTCCCGTTTCTTTGAAGGCAACGTGGACCTCGTGCCCAAAACTGCGCTCACCGTAGGCGTAGGCACCATTATGAGCGCCCGCTCGGTGATGCTGATGGTGAACGGCCACAACAAAGCCCGCGCCCTGCGTCACGGTGTGGAGGGCGGCATAAGCCAGATGTGGACCATCTCGGCGCTGCAACTGCACCCGCATGCCATTATCGTGGCCGACGATGCTGCCTGCGCCGAACTCAAAGTGCAGACCTACCGTTACTTCAAGGACATAGAAAAGGACAATCTCAATCCGGCCTCACAGCTCTGAGGCTCGCGGAAAGAGAATAAACAAAACCGGATGCGCCGTGTCAGCACTGATTGCTACTGACACGGCGCATCCGTTTTTTTGTCGGGAACGGAGACAGGTGGCGGATCAATCGTAGGTGTGCTCACGGATTTTAGCCTCAAGCACGCTTGCCTGCTGCAGCCCCACCGTGCGCCAGATGGGTTCGCCGTTCTTGAACAGGATGAGCGTGGGAACAGACTGCACGCGATAACGCGCCGCAAGATCGTTGTTACGGTCGATATCGATTTTGATAACATTGGCCGTGTCGCCTACAGCCTTCTTAACCTCCTCGAGGATAGGTGCCTGCATTTTGCACGGGCCACACCATGTGGCAAAAAAATCAACCAGGGTAGGTTTCTGCTGGCCGATCATATCGGTAAATTCACTCATAATCTGAATATTTTTTAAAGTTGGATTGTTTACTTATTATAACATTACAAACGGCCGTAAGTTCAATCTTATTGCCACCGCCCGACGTCAATTGCGGCGTTTTTGCGCGTGAATGGAAATTTTACTAAATTTGTGGCAAGTTCCGCACGGCCAAAACCGATGCCACACATATCTTACACCAACCTCTTCCATATGCAGCCATTCAGACTCCGAGGCATGGGCGTGGCACTGGTCACGCCATTCAGACACGACTTTTCGGTTGACTACAAAGCCCTGGCCAATCTCATTGATTACCAGATTAACGGCGGTGCCGACTATCTGGTAGTGCTTGCCACTACATCCGAAGCCGTAACACTCACCTGCCCGGAACGCCACGAAGTGGCTCGCTTTGTGGAACGGCATGTGGCCGGACGTGTACCGCTGGTGCTCGGCATGAGCGACAACTGCACGGCACGGCTGGCAGCCCACATCCCCGATGTGGATCTATCAGGCTACTCCGCAATCCTGACTGTGGTGCCTTACTACAACAAACCGTCGCAGGAAGGCATCTACCGCCACTTCAAAACCGTTGCCGAAGCATCGCCACTCCCCGTAGTGCTCTACAATGTGCCTTCACGCACAGGCAAGAACATGGAAGCCGACACCACCCTGCGCCTTGCAAACGAATTCCCCGGAAAAATCGCAGGCATCAAGGAAGCATCGGGCGACATCGAGCAGATCCGCACCATCATTGACCATAAACCCGAAGGGTTCCAGGTGGTGAGCGGCGATGATGCTCTTACGCGCCGGCTGATAGGGATAGGCGCCGAAGGTGTGATTTCGGTGGTAGGCAACGCACTCCCCGCACTGTTCTCCGATATGGTGCACCGTTCGCTCGCCGCCCACACCGACCCCAAAGCCGTGGAGACCGACACACTTCTGCAGCCTCTCGACAAAGCACTCTTCGCCGAAGGCAACCCGTCGGGCATAAAATGCCTGCTTAACCTTCTCGGTCTGGCCGACGATGTTCTGCGCCTCCCGCTCGTTCCAGTATCAGCCGCAACCCGCAAGGCCATCGAGAACGTACTGCCCACCCTCCCCTACCTCAACTGAGCATGGCGGCGGATATGCCGCTGATGAATCCGCGCACCGCCATAGAGTCAAGGGCGGAGGAAACTTATTGGGAATGCGAAAATAAATTTGTAACTTTGCGCCAGCAAAACAGCATAACATTCAAGCAATGATGGTCCGGTAGCTCAGCTGGATAGAGCAACTGCCTTCTAAGCAGTCGGTCACGCGTTCGAATCGCGTCCGGATCACCCACAACAAAAGGCCTCCCATCGGGTGGCCTTTTGCTGTAAGCGACAGCGGGATATGACGAACAGGCATCGCCCGGATGGCATTCCGTACATGCATATGCCTACGACCGCACACGCTTCCCGTCGATATTTGGGAGAAACACGGTCACCATTCCCAACAGCGGAAGCAGGGTGCTCACCTGGAAAATGAATTCTATGCTTGTCTTGTCGGCAAGCCACCCGAAAAAGGCCGAACCGATGCCTCCGAGGCCGAAGTTCAGGCCGAAAAACAATCCGGCCATCATGCCGACCTTGTCCGGTTTCAATTCGGTGGCATATACAAGAATGGCAGAAAATGCCGATGAGATCACGAGTCCGATGATCACCGCCAGAATGATGGTAAGGGTAAAATTGACGTAGGGCAACGCCAGCGTGAAAGGCGCCGCTCCCAGAATCGAGCCCCATATCACATACTTACGGCCATATTTGTCGCCAATGCCACCGCCGAGAACCGTGCCCACAGCCACCGCCGCCATAAAGGCAAAAAGGCAAAGCTGCGAAACCTTGATGTCCACCCCGAATTTATCGATCAGGAAGAAGGTGAAATAGCTTGTCATACTTGCCATATAGAAATATTTGGAGAATGTGAGCAGGCACAATATGGCTATCGCCCAGTTTATCCGGCCGCGCGACAGCGACTTTATGGCTGGATTGACCACCGGCTGACGCGATGTGAGTCTGTGCAGCATCCCTTTGTACCATTTCCCTACAGGCAGCAGGGTGACACCTGCGACAAAGGCGGCTATGGCAAACCACACTATCGAATGCTGGCCATAAGGGATGATGATCATAGCTGCCAGAAGCGGGCCGATGGCACTCCCCCCATTTCCGCCTACCTGAAAAATGGATTGCGCCAGCCCTTTGTTCGGTCCGCCGGCAAGCTGGGCTATGCGCGAAGCCTCGGGATGGAACACCGAAGACCCCATGCCAATGACACCGACCGCCACCATGATAAACGCATACTGGTTGGCTATTGAAAGGAGAATGATGCCGACAAGGGTGAACACCATCCCGGCCGACAAGGCGTAGGGCATGGGATGACGGTCGGCCACCCGCCCCACAATAGGCTGCAGCAGCGATGAGGTCAGCTGAAACACCAGTGTTATCATGCCTATCTGCCCGAACGTGAATCCGTATTTATCCTTGATGACGGGATAAATTGACGGTATGATGGATTGCATCATATCGTTAAGCAGATGAGCCAGGCTGATGGCAAACAGTATGGAATATAACGTCCTCCCCTTATCCTTCATCGCGCATTTTCCAATTTCAGCAGGAATTCTTTCGCCTCAAGCCCTCCGGCGTAACCGGTCAGCGCGCCATTGCTCCCGATCACACGGTGGCAAGGCACGAAAATCGAGATGGCATTCGCACCGTTTGCATTGGCCACGGCACGCACAGCACCGGGCCTGCCGATTTGCCGCGCCATATCGCCGTACGACACGGTCTGGCCGTATGGTATGGCCAGCAAGGCATTCCACACCTTCTGCTGGAAATCTGTGCCGGTAAATAATAACGGTACGTCGAATTCACGCCGTGCTCCGGCAAAATATTCGTCAAGCTGGGTTATGGCGCTCCCTATTACCGGCGAGGAGCCTTCCTCAAGCTCCGCGCCAAGCATGCGGCACAACCGGCCGTTCACACGATTGTTATGCTCCGGCCCCACATGCCAGTCGCACAGGCACAGCCTGTCAGCCAACGAGCCGAGCATCAGCGTGCCGCACGGCGATTCATATATGCCGGTGATTATCCTGTTCTGTCCTTTCATAAGATAATGCAAAGATAATCATTCCCTCCGTCATAAGGATGTTGCCGAACTGCCAAATTCCTCCACGCGGCCGGTTTATCCGGCAATCATTTGATAATCGGCATTTATCACGGACGCACAGGCCGTGCGTCCCTACATTTTGATTCCCGACACCCTACAATGACAGTCGGAGCAGGGCGATCCGGTGAGCTATTTCAGGGAATACCACCTGGCCATTCTCCACCGTGGCTGTCTGGCCGGTGTACAGTTCCGTGACAACGGCGCCCTCGGGGAAGGTACCGAAGATGTTTATAGGAGCTCCTGCTTCGGCATCGAGGCGGATAAGGATGCTGTCGGTGCCGTTGAACCGCAGGGCCGTGTGGGTGTCGAAGGTGCGTTGCCTGCCGGTGGCAATCACCGGATTGGCCCGGCGGATGTTGCCGAGACGCTGAAAGTGCTGAAGGCAACCGGCATCCATGCTGTCCCAGTTCATATCGGAACGGAAAGCCTGATTGCTGTCCACATTGAAGCGGGCATCGCTGAGGCCGCGCCGTGTCTCGTCGCCATAGAACACCTGCGCCACACCCGGGGCAAGCAGCAGTGTCGTGGCGCAATCAGCCATGTTGTCCATGTCCGCATCGCGGTGATACGAGTTGTTCAGATAGCTGAACGGATGCCAGCCGGGATGTGCCGCCAGACTGTCGGCATAGGCCTGCCATGTGTAGACAATGCCGTCCAGGTCGCCGTGTTTCGGGAAATAGAAATTGACCATGCTCGAAAACCCGGCATCGGCATATTCAGGTTTGAAATCAATGGAAGCACAGTCGAAGTCGCCGGTCATGTAGAAGCTGTCGGTCCAGCGCGAGGCGGCATCGTCCGGATGACGCGAACGCCAGCGCCCGAGGGCTGCATCACATGCTTCATGAAGTTCCTTCCACCGGCGCAGATGCACATTCTCCACAATGTCGCAACGGAAACCGTCAATGCCGAACTCCTCGACCCACGATGCTATCCATGCAATCACATACTGCATCGGCGACCACTGGCGGTCAGTTCTGAACTGCCGTGCCGACGGGTTGACCCAGGCATCGTTGTCCGTCCCCTCGGCTTCCCATTTGCGCTTCAGGAACTGCGGAATAGCCACAATGCCGTCGCTTTCATCCTTGAAATCAGGCATGCCATAGATGGTGGCCTGCAGCGGATCCGTCTCGTCCCAGTTCTCATCGGGCATACGCACCCATCCCCGGTCGTACCATCCGTTCCATTCATGCCTGTGGGCAAAAAAATCATCGAAACTCCATTTGCGGATATGCTGAGCTGCCTCGGCTTCCGTAAGTCCGGTTTCGGCAAACCCGTATTGCACCGCATCGAGCAGCGTGGGATAGCCGGGGTCATTCAGATTCGCGCCGAGCATAACGCGGATGCCCTGCGCGTGGAGCGTATCCACCAGCTCGCGGAATTCATCAACCGTACCGTAATTCTTGTCAATCTGAGTGTAGTCCAACGGATAATAACCATGATACCCGTAATGTGGAAAATCGTTGATGGATCCGGAGCCCGACATCCATCCGTGAATCTGCTCATAGACATCGGTCATCCACACCACGTCGACACCCAAATCTGTGAAATATCCTTCGCGCGCCTTGCGGAGCATCCCCTTGAAATCGCCGCCATGAAATGTGGCGGCATTGAGCCGTTCGCTGCCGTAGTCAACTATGCGGCCATAATTCACGTCGTTTGCGGAATCTCCATTGCAGAAACGGTCGGTGATCACAAAATAGACGGTGGCACCGTCCCAGGAAAACTTGTCGGGGCGCACGCCCCCGTTCATGCCTGCCGTTCCGGCGATGAGCATGAAAAGCAGAATCAAATATTTCATTGCAAGAATTTTTCCTGCAAAAATAGCACTTGCACCCCTTGCGTGTCAATACTGAAAAATAACCACACGCCCAGCCGGGATGCTCACAGGCAAGGGCGCTGTCGGGGCACAGATATTCTTCCTTACAGGAGCTTCATGGCCATCGCGGCTGTCACAGCCTCGACACTGTTGCCCACACTGAGCTTGGCGATGATGTTCTGGCGGTGGCGGTTGACGGTATGCACGCTGATGCCGAGGCAATCGGCAATCTGTTTGCTCGGTTTCCCGTCATGAATCAGACGCAGAATCTCCTTCTCGCGCTCGGTCAGCACGCATCCGCGCCACTCGTCGAACGACAGCTCGGTCAATTGGCCTGTGCGGTTGTTGACAACGCGCGGAGCGATTCCCCGCATTTCGGCCTGATCAGGCGAGAGGTCGTAGCAACACAGTATAAGCCAGATTTTTCCGGACGGCGACAGGCGGATCACCTGCGTGCTGTTCTCAACATACCTGTATTTTCCGTCTCCGTCCCTCATTCTTAAGCGGCAGGTGGCCTTGCTCACGGTTTTCTCATCCGGCGACACCACATCCATCCGCTTGAAAAACTCATACTCGAGCATCCTCTTCTCCACAAGATCCTCCGGATGTATGCGGTTGTAAATCACATCCTCATCGCTTGAGTCCACCTCCACACATCCTCCGTCAGAGAATCCCATCAAGGCGCCGAAGCCCCCGGAATAAATGTAACAACGGTCGCATGAGGCATCGGTGACCACCGCACACGCATTGCTCACCTTTACAACATTATCGGCCATGCGGCGCACCTCAGCCACATCACATGCCGGAAGCAGCTCCAGCCCAAGCTGCTGCGCCTCATAAATCTCGCCCAATTCCTTCCGAAGTATATCCATATTTCACTATATTGCACCCACACACTCGGGCATTGATCTCCACATGCCACCCCCCACACATCGCTTTTTCAATGCGCCAAAAAAATTGCGACCCTAACCGGGTCAAAGGTTCGCTCCCGCGTTCAAAACCCCACTTTGAGAAGCTTACTTATAGGCTAACTGCCGATAACTCAGCCGACTCACTGACGGTTCCTGCCAACAGTGAGTCGAATTACTCACGGAAGTGAGTACTCACTAATGACTCACTCACAACCTCTGTATTCTGCGCAGGACTGAAATTTTGGCAAATTAAAAAAGCACTGAAAATCAAGCGATTTCAGTGCTTTGCGGCGTTTTGCCATTTTTGATTGTGACCCCGGAGAGGCTCGAACTCTCGACCCACTGATTAAGAGTCAGTTGCTCTACCAACTGAGCTACGGAGTCAAATGCAATTTGATTGGCGTTATTCTCAAATGCGATGCAAAGGTAAGCAGTTTTTTGTTCCCCACCAAATTTTTCGCTATTTTTTTCACGTTGCTAAAATTTTGCAGCAAACTTTTAGCAGGAGCACGCCGACCAAAGCAGGGGCTAAGACAGTATCATTCAAGGCTATGCCTCACATCCTTACGGCTGATTTTTTGTAGCCAATCCGAATCAAGGAATTTTACACACCTGTCAATATGGCCAGATTTATATCCCGACCCACCGGCTCAGCGTCGCACGGCTGCATGTGATTGCAACCAGGAGTTGACAGCAGCCGTGTCGGCCACAGCATCCTGCAAAGTCCATGGCAGTTCTGCGACGACGGAGACACGCGCACCTGGAATCACAGCTTCCTTGAGCTGTGCAACCGACGGAGCCTGCTGCATGGCGGCATACTCCTCATAGGTGAAGCGCGTGAACGCAGTGTGCTTCCCCACTCCGCGCCGGTCAAGCCACCAACCGCCTGCAAGCTGCACAGGCTTTGAGGCAGCCGACACATCGGTGGGTGCCGGGAAAGAGATTATCCGGCCGGCGCCATCGGTTCCAACCGGTACGTTGTCTGCATAATCGCCATTCATGCGGTAAGCCCGGGCTTTAGGCATGGCCGCATGTGGTTCTGACTGAAGCGGTTCCCGCAAAACGGGCTCGGACGGAAAGGGGTTCGTTCTCAACATTGTGGTAGAATCGAATTCGGCGCATTCCACAGCTGGCGTCATCGGTCCGCCTATAACGACCGACGGCTCCGCCGTGGTTGCGCGCGGCGCAGAGCAAGCAGCCGTACAGGCCACAAGCGCCACGCCGCACAATGCATATAACATGTTTGTTTTCATCTTACCGCACCATTTTGAACACCTGCCGGCGTCCGTCGGCTGTGCTGACACTCAGAAGCACAACGCCTTCAGGAAATTGTGAAAGGTCGGCCGTGGCTTCGCTTCCATTGATTGTAACCAGAACACTAAGGCGGACACCCGAAATGCCATAAGCCTCTATGCCTGCCACACAGGCATCGGCATGAACCGCTGCTGTGCATGTCGCAGCATCATATTCAAACCCTATGCCATCATTACCCGCAAGGATGTTCTCCACACCACTTGGTTCGTCGGTGGTCACAGAGCATTCGGCCACGTTGCCATAGTAATAATATGGATCCTCGGTATCTGTTTTCAGAACGAAAAGCACGGCAGCATAGTTCTTGCCGGGAACGGTTCCGTTAAGGTTCGCATCAAAGAAAATATCCTTGGTTTCACCCTCCTTGATGGAGAGGGGTACACTGAACTCTGCCACGTCGCAAAAAGTATCATAAAAAGCCAGCAGGCACTCGTCGTTATAGAATCCTGACGTGCATGTCACGGTGGCCTTCATCTTAATATCGTTGAGCGGTGCATGTGTCCCACCGTTCACCAGTCCGAATCCTGTGAACTCGAGAGCTGCATCAGTATATTTCCGAATTGTGACATCAGGCAATGCGACCAAAGGCACAGCCTGTGATGGCACCGTATAGACATTCGGATCATAAAGGTCTGCCTTATACACCTTGTCAGGCTCATACATCCTATAGAATGTCAAGGTGAATTTCGATTCAACCTCACGGCTTTCGCCCGGAAGCAGATCAAAATACTCGCCTGTGCTCACTGCCACCAGCTGTCCCGATGTATCGCGTATACGCATAGCCACGCCCCATGCTCCCTCTTTCTGTCCGGTATTGGCCACATTATATTTCAGCCGGAGGTCGGACATTACCAGGCCATACGGATACAGCATGTGAATCTCGGAAGGAGCAACGACATTTTCCAGGCTCAATTTGCCCGGAGTGGAAATCTCCACGCTGTAATTACCGCCGTCGACAACCAGCACGACATAATCTGGATTCATTCCACCCACCTTGATTGTGCGTGCAACGTCACTGCCCTGAGGTGTATAAGTGCCATAGACCTTGTAACGCCCGTTGGCCGTCACGTAATCGCCGACATTGAATGCAGGCATATCATAAAGGATGGCGCCCTTGAACTGCCGCTCGGCCGACTGAACTTTTATCTGATTCCCTCCTGCCTCAGGTTCTATCAGATAGCCGGGCGCTGCATTCAGCGTCACGCCGGCGTCATGCCCGGTGTATATCGGGGTCGTGATTGAAAACGCCCCGTTCTCAACCGAAGCGGCCATATTTCCGTAATACTGCAGTGCAACCTGCGGCCCGGGGGGTTCCCCCGAGTTTTTCTTGACTCCAATGAAAGCCGCCTGCATGAAATTATAGCCGCCGGCAAATCCACCGGTTCCTATACCCTCGGGATTGAGCGCCGAAAGAGCGAAACTACCGTTATAATATCCGCCCCAGCCCCAGTTGAAGTGGAAGAATCCGTCGCCGGAATAGCCATCGCACACAAATGCATGCCCTCCGGTGGTGGATCGGCCGGAATAGTACACCGGACCCGTTGAGGCAAGGCTGTTGTATATAAGGTCGCCCCAGGCTTCGCCACCATAATCGGCACGTTCGCAGAACTGTATGTCCGGGCTGTAGTCGAAGTAGGTCCGGAGCGCTTCGAAGGCATCGTATGATACGGCCCCGGATTCATTGGATGTGTAAAGCATTCCGGCAGCAAATCCGCAGGCCTTCATAAGAGAGGCCACCGCAAGAGCCTGAGCATCGGTGTAATCATTCCCGGTATAGTCGTCAAGCATGTTGTCCCAGTCAAACACTACTGTCGAGAGGTCAAGCATCTGCGTGGTGGTCTTGCCCGTCTTGTCCTGGACAGTGGCACTCACCTCGCCATGACCTTTTTCCGGCCATTTGTGATAGTTCATCACCTGCGACAGAGCCGTGGCAACGCACCCTGTAACGGCATGCACGCCATCCACCACAGGCGTCTGACCGTTATACGGAGCCGTCTGATTCCATTTTGTGGTAAGCAAAGGCGATATCAAGGCATAGTCCTCGGCCGCACGTGGCGCCTTAGCGCCTACAGCATTGACCGAAAGCGGATTTTTACGCACGAATGCAATTTCGTTTGCATATTGTTCAAGCCACCATTGCAATTGCGGAGGCATCGGGGTCATGCTGTCGTAGCTCCCTTCATCCACGTATCCCAGCAGCGGGGCGGCAATGTCGTCGGCACTGACCACCATAAATCCGCCGCCAGTACGGCCGGCGAAAACATAAACTGCGGGGGCGCCGTCGGATGCCACCGTTGTATGCAGCAATTTCGGTGAAACGCCGATCCGCGCTGCCACCGCGGCACGATTGCCATTGACAACTACATCCGCGTCCACTCGATCAAGCGCCTGCTGCGGAGTGAGCGTTCTGGCTTGGGAAAACAAGGCAACGGCCATGGCCGTGATTAAAAGCAAAATTTTTTGCATATGCTGTGATAACTCCGTTAATATTCCGTATGTCTCTCCGGTTTCTCGTCACACTCACGAGGAACAGCAGTCAAAGATAATCAATATCCGTTAAAAAAACATGTTTTAAGCGCAAAATGCACCTGAATTCCTACGATTTTACATATTCATGCCACCATTCAGCACATGGACGTTTGCACAACGTGCATTTTAGGTGTATCTTTGCCTTCATATTGTTTCACCTATGCAATCTAACAGCAACCATATGAAAACGACACCAAGCAAACTGATTCTCGGCGCTGCCGTAATCGCTCTGGCTGCCAGTGCCTGCAGCAACCGCAAAGCTGCTTCGGAAGCATCCGGCTCCGACAGCCTGACCGTAACCACAGACTCCATAAACTGGACCGACAGCATAACCACCCCAGCCGGGAGCGAGGCCACATGCCAGATTTCGGTCGGCTACCCTGCCGAAGGGCCGGCTGAAACCCTCGACAGCATACAGGCATGGATTGCACAGCGCCTGTCGACCACCGGAAGTGCATCCCCGGATGCTCCGGCACCATACGCCGGCGCCACCGCCAGCTTCTCCTCCGGTCCGGAACTCATAAAATCGGTTGGCACAGAAGTGCTCACACAGGCAAAAACCGAGCTGCTGGAGTTTGAGTCCGAAATGGAAACGAACGGCATCTCCTACGAATACATGTGGACCATATTCCCCGATTACCAGACCGACCGGTTCATAACCTACACCGCCTCCACCTACGCCTACCTCGCCGGTGCACACGGAAGCTCATTCAATTTCCCGCAAGTGTTTGAGAAACCTTCTGGGAAACGGCTGGGATGGAACATGTTCAAATCAGAAGCCCTTCCGAATCTTACTGCCACAATAAAGCATGAGCTGATGACGCAGTATTTTGAAGTGCCCACAGAGAGCGATCTGGCCGAATGCCTCCTCATCGACCCCGACACACTGCCCTTACCCGTGGCAAACCCGGCATTCATGGAGACCGGCGTTGTATTCATTTATCAGCAGTATGAAATTGCGCCCTATGCCGCAGGAATGCCGTCATGCGTGATTCCGTACGCCAGCATCCGCCCGATGCTCACACAATCGGCAGCCCAGCTTCTCCCGGACGAAGCATCGTCCGACCAGGCAGAATGACACTGCACCTTGCCACCCATACATCACGCTATCCCCAACGACATTCTCATATATAAATATCTTTAGCCATCCATTTATGAAAAAAATACTTATCGCAACAGCCACCGCGCTGGCTTCAGCTATTCCGGCATGGGCATGCACATCGCTCATCGCTGCCAAAGGAGCCACTGCCGACGGCTCCGTACTCGTAACCTACGCCGCCGATTCACACAACCTGTACGGCGAACTCTATAACCAGCCTGCTGCCGACCATCCTGCCGGCACAATGCGCAAAGTGGTGGAATGGGACACAGGCAAACCACTCGGCGAGATTCCCGAAGTGCCTCACACCTACGCCACAATCGGCAACATGAACGAACACGGCCTGGTGATTGCCGAAAGCACATGGGGCGGACGCGAGGAACTTGAGGGCACCGGCACGATTGACTACGGTTCGCTCATCTACATCACACTGCAGCGTGCACGCACGGCCCGCGAGGCTCTGCGCGTGATGACAGACCTTGTTAAGGACTACGGCTACGCATCGTCAGGCGAATCATTCTCCATCGCCGACCCCAACGAAGCCTGGATTCTGGAACTGATCGGTAAAGGAAAGACCGCCAAGGATGCCGTATGGGTGGCACGCCGCGTGCCCGACGGCCATATAGCCGGACATGCCAACCATCCACGCATACACCGCTTCCCCCTCAAAGACAAATCGGGCGAAACCATCTACAGTCCTGATGTGATCAGCTTCGCACGCTCTCAGGGCTACTTCGACGGCAAGGACGAAGACTTCGATTTCTGCAAGGCATATGCCGTGACCGACTTCGGCGCACTCCGCGGATGCGATGCACGCGTATGGGCATACTTCAACAAATTCGCCTCAGGCATGGACAAATGGCTCCCATGGATCGACAATGCACAGGGCGAACCGATGCCCCTGTGGGTAAAGCCCGACAAGCCTCTCACCGCCACCGACATGAAATGGATGATGCGCGACCACTTCGAGGGCACTCCCTACGACATGACAAACGACATAGGCGCCGGCCCCTATAAGGTGCCCTACCGCTGGCGTCCCATGAACTTCAAGGTTGATTCCGCCGAATATGTGCACGAACGCGCCATCGCCACCCAGCAGACAGGCTTCTCGTTTGTGGGGCAACTCAGGTCCAACGTAGCCCCCGAGCTCCGCGGACTGCTCTGGTTCGGCACAGACGACGCCAACACCAACGTCTACCTTCCCATCTTCTGCAGCGTGCGCAAGGCTCCGGCCCAGCTCGGCCACGGCGACATCAACACCCTCGACTGGAACTCGAACTTCTGGGTGAACAACTATGTGGCCAACCAGGCCTACAACCGTTACTCACTGATGATCCCCGACATACGCCGCGTCCAGTCCGAACTTGAAACGGCCATCGACGAGGATGTGCGCGTGGCACTCGAGCAGATTCCGGAATTTGCCGATGCGGAGATACGCGCCTCACTCACCCAGGACCTGGCCGACATATGGGCGGAAAAAGCAACCACCGCATATAAGCAGCTCGGCGACTTCCTGTTCGTGAAATTCATGGACGGCAACCGCAAAAAGACCGACGAAAACCACGGATTCATCAAATCCGAGTACGGAATGCCCGTCTACCCCGAATTCCCGGGCTACGACGAACGCTACTTCCGCTCCATTGTCAACGACGCCGGCGAACGCCTCAAGGTTCATCCCGTCACATTCTGATTCAACCCACGCTTATTAACGACAACCGCAAAACACTGCAACATGAGCAGAAACCAACAGGAATTGTCGGGAGTGACCCTTCTGGGCAACGGCTCCACGGTCTATCCCGACAATTATGCACCCCAGGTGCTTGAAACGTTCAAGAACAAGCATCCCGAAAACGAATATCTCGTCACATTCCATTGTCCTGAATTCACATCACTCTGCCCCAAGACGGGGCAGCCCGACTTTGCCCGCATAATCATACGCTACATTCCGCGCGAGGATATGGTCGAGAGCAAAAGCCTCAAACTCTACCTCTTCTCGTTCCGCAATCACGGCGATTTCCATGAGGATTGTGTCAACATAATCATGAAGGACCTTGTCAAGCTCATGAATCCGCGCTACATTGAGGTGCAGGGCATCTTCACCCCGCGCGGAGGCATCTCCATCCATCCCTTTGCCAACCATGCCGACGCCGACCATCAGGCCATGGCGCGCGAAAGGCTGCTGCAGGCCATGAACATGAATGTATTCACATGAATGGCAGCAAGTCCCGCATAATCCCTATGAAAGTTTCAGGATAATCGTTATCAGTTATTCGTATGGAGATAATACACCAACATCACCTCGCCGACGTTTTCCTCCCGCCCAAGGATGAGGAAAAGATATTCCCCTCGGACCAGCTTGCAGTGCATTCCAGCCCTGACTCCCTGCTGGTTCTCTCCGGAGGCATCGATTCAACCACGATGCTCTATGAATTCAGGGCACGCATCGCATTGGCCGTCACATTCCTCTATGGTTCCAACCACAACGAACGCGAAGCCGAATGCGCCCGCTGGCATTGCCGGATGCTCAACATACCCCACATCGAGATTCCCCTGATGTTCATGGCCGAGCATTTCAAAAGCTCGCTCCTCAGCGGAGCGGATGCCATTCCGGAAGGTAACTACAATGACAGCAACATGAAATCTACCGTGGTGCCGTTCCGCAACGGCATCATGCTCGCCGTAGCCGCCGGGCTGGCCGAAAGCCGCAATCTCTCCACCGTGATGCTGGCCAACCATGCCGGCGACCACGCAATCTACCCAGACTGCCGCCCGCAGTTCGTCGAAGCCATGAACCGCGCCATCGAGGCGGGCACATACAACCGCATCCGCCTCTCCTGCCCCTACACCGGCATCTCAAAGTCAGACATCGTGAAACGCGGCGTCGAACTGGGCGTTGACTACACTCACACTTATTCCTGCTACCGCGGCACACCTAAGCACTGCGGCACATGCGGCACTTGCCGTGAACGCCATGAGGCGCTGAGCGACGCCGGTCTGAATCCAGCCGACTTCGACTGAACTTAACCTTCCGGAATCATTTCATCAGGCCACCGATAAGAATCATGGCTATAAGAGCCGGAGCCACCCACCGCAACACAAAAGTGATACAGCCGGTGAGGCGGAACCGCTTTGTGCCTTTGTTTGTGAGCTGACGGCTCAACAGGCGTTTCGGCCCGAACCAGCCCACATACAGACACGTGCCTATCGACACCAGCGGCAACAGCACATTGGTTGCGAATGTATCGAGAAAATCGAAGAATGTCAGCCCGAAAATTGTCATCCCTCTAAGCGGGCCGAGCGAAAGCGAGCATAGGCTGCTCAGCACGAACATAGGGCACAGCGCCAGCAGCACGGCCTTGCGCCGCGACAAACCGAACGTATCGCCGAGAAACGCCACTGTCACCTCTGCCAGCGACACAGTCGACGTAAGCGCCGCCACAAACAGCAGCACGAAAAACAACGTTGACCACAGCGACGACAGCGGCAGACGTCCGAACACCTCCGGCAACGTAACGAAAATAAGTGTGGCACCTTCGAGGCTCTCCCCCTCCAGGCCGAATGACATTACGGCCGGGAAAATCACCACCCCCATCATCACAGCCACAAGCAGACTCAGCAGAGCCACCGTAATCGACGTACGGGGCAAATTGGTGTCTATCGGATAATATGACGCATACGTGATCAGGATACCCATGCCGAGACTAAGCGAGAAAAACGTCTGCCCCAGCGCATCCACCACCACACCGGGCGTCAGCTTTGTAAAATCGGGCCATAAAAAGAATTTCAGCCCTTCGCCCGCTCCAGGCAGCGTCAGAGCCACTATGCACAAACCAAGCAGAATCACGAACAGCAGCGGCATAAGCACATTTGAGAGCCGCTCTATACCCTTCTGCACACCTTTCATCAAAATCAGGATATTCAAGCCAACCACCACGGCCGTGGCAAGCAACGGACGCCATGTGCCATACAACAATTCCTTCATAGCACCGGCATAATGGCGGCTCTCAGCACCGGCATCAGGCGTCACATCGTACAACGCCCCTGTAATCGACTGCCAGTTGTATTCAAGCGTCCAGCCGGCAACCACCATATAGAAAATTGTAATCAGATAGGAGGCCAGAATTCCACCCGCACCCACAATCCACCATTTGCTGCCGGGCGACAGTCGGCGGAAATCACCTACTGCATCGCTTTTGCCGCCGCGTCCCAGCACAAACTCACCGAGCATCACCGGAACACCGAGAACAAACACACACGCCACATAAAGCAGCAAAAATGCTGCCCCGCCATTCTCCTGCGTCTCTGCCGGAAAACGCCACACATTTCCAAGGCCAATAGCCGATCCCACTGTAGCCGCTATCAAGCCTATTTTACTTGCAAATTCTGTCTTCGATGCCATTGATTACAAAGGATTACACCCCTCCTTCCCCGCAAATATAACAAATTAGCCCCACAGAATCACCAATTACATCAAATTTATCCCTTCGCCCCAACTTTATCCAAGCTTATCCGAACTTATCCAAGTTTATCAGAGCTTATAAGAGTTTATCAGAATTTATCCGAGAATACAAGCGGCAGGGCTGCTTGCCCCCTGGGCTTGATTGGCTGTTGCCGGGCGCTGGCATAAAAAGAGAGCGCCCCGGGGACACTGGTGTCCTCCGGGGCGCTCGGATAGGGGGCGGTTACCTACTCTCCCACTTTCGCAGTACCATCGGCGCGGCGGGGTTTAACTTCTCTGTTCGGAATGGGAAGAGGTGGAACCCCCGTGCTATGGCCGCCTTA
>DBFWRP010000251.1:0-2838 GCA_048222005.1 Muribaculaceae bacterium
ATGTCCCGACTCAACCTCGGGCATCACGGGATTATCTGATATGTCAGGACAATAGAACCGTATCATTCGACATCTTCATTCCATCATATCACATCATCGACAAACCCGTCTGGACGCGAGTCTCTGTCGGCAGCCTGCCCCAACGAGGCGGATTGTTTATTCGGATCCTTGAACACCAGGAAGAACAACACGGCCACCACCAGCGCGTAACCCGCGAATATCAGCCATGTGGTGTCCCAATCGCCGACAAGCACTCCGTCAGACCAATGGCAATAGTGGTTGACAACCGCCCCGGCCGAAAGTGTGCCTATGGTCGCCCCAAGGCCGTTGGTCATCAACATGAACAGCCCCTGGGCCGAGGCTTTGTTTGACGCATCACACTCGCTGTCGACAAACAGGCCACCCGAGACATTGAAGAAATCGAAAGCCACCCCATACACCACACACGACAGGAAGAAGAGTATGACTCCGGGGAATGTAGGGCTACCTACGCCGAAGAGGCCGAAACGCAACACCCAGGCCGTCATCGCCATCAACATCACGGTCTTGATGCCGAAACGCTTGAGGAAAAACGGTATGAGCAAGATGCACAATGCCTCGCTAACCTGCGAGACCGAAACGAGCATCGTGGCATTGTTGGCGGCGAAACTGTCGGCGATTTCGGCGACAGGGCTGCTCTTGAAGCTGGTCAAGAAAGGCCCGGCGAACCCGTTGGTGACCTGCAACGACATCCCCAGCAACATGGAGAAGATGAAAAACAAGGCCATCTTACGCTGCTTGAACAGCTTGAAAGCACTCAACCCGAGCTGTTCGGTCAATGACTGCTTGGGCTTGGCCACCAGCCTGCACTGAGGCAGTGTGAAACAATAACCGAACATAACCAGGCTGAGCACACCAGACACCATAAACTGCATGTAGGTGTATTGAAACTTGTAGTCGCTTTGGGCGAACGTGAATCCGAAGGATCCGTCTTCCCAAGTCGCGCAGTTGACAAACCACATGGTGACGATGAACCCCACCGTGCCGAGCACCCGGATGGGAGGGAAATCCTTGACTGTGTCAAGCCCGTGATCTTTCAATATGGTGAAGGCCGCAGTGTTTGACAAAGCCAATGTCGGCATATAAAACGCCACGCTTATCGTATAGACCGTTATGAACAGGGTCTTGTCGGGCATCGGGCTGTTTATGCCCAGCCAGCATAACACAATCATGGCCAAACCAGCCACGAGATGACAGAATCCCAACAAGCGCTGGGGTTGCACGAACTTGTCGGCCACAATGCCCATAAGGGTCGGCATGAAAATCGACACAATCCCCTGTATGGCATAGAACCAGGAGATTTCCTCCCCCATCCCGGCGCGGCCGAGATAATTGCCCATACAGGTCAGATAAGCGCCCCATACGGCAAACTCAAGAAAATTGAGCACCGAGAGCCGTGTCTTGATGTTTCCCATCATATCGTATCAAGGATTTGCTTTGAAATTGTTGTGTATATGTCTGGCAAAAGTAGTAATTTTTTTTGTGTTATTGACAAAAGCAGACGCTAAATTGTCGATATTTTACTAACTTTGCGGGTCTACATTCAAATCTCACTATGCCGACACAGTCTCAACCATACACTTTCGACCGGGTCGTGCGCCTGCTCATCGGGTGCGCCATTCTTGCCGCCATAATATGGCTGCTCGACCTGCTCAAAGATGTGCTACTCCCGTTCTGCGTGGCCTGCCTGATCGCCTACCTGTTTGAACCTTTCGTGCAGTTCAACCGCTCCCTGCTAAGGCTCAAGGGGAGAATCACGGCGATTTTCGTCACCCTCTTCGAGGCGATGGTGTTCTTTGGTATTCTCGCATATTTCTGCGTGCCTTCGGTAATAAAGGAGATGCACCAAATGGCCGACCTGCTGAGAAGCTACGCCAGCTCTGACGTATCCATACAATATCTCCCCCCGGAGATACACGACATCCTCAAGAGCAACATCGACTTTGAGGATTTGGCCCACACCCTGATGCAGCAAGATTTGCGCAGCCTGATGGACAAGGCCATGACTGTCATCCATGGCGGCGTGCATGTGATACTCGGGGTCGTTGCCTGGCTGATCGTATTCCTGTATGTGATATTCATCATGCTCGACTATGACCGTCTGATGAAAGGCTTCAAACTACTTGTGCCTCCACGTTTCAGGCCGGTGGCTTACAAGATCGGCAACGACATCAAAGACTCGATGAACCATTATTTCCGCGGGCAGGCCATGATTGCCTGCGTGGTCGCCGTGATATATTGCGTCGGATTCTCACTGTGCGGGCTTCCGTTGGCGATCGTGCTTGGCCTTGGCACCGCAGTGCTGTTCATGATTCCTTATTGCCAGTATGTCTCGATCATACCTGTCACATTGCTCTGCCTGGTGGACGCAGCTGACAGCGGGGCTCATTTCTGGACCCAATGGTGGGAATGCATGGCGGTATTCCTGGTGGTGCAGATTGTCGCCGACCTGATATTGACTCCACGCATAATGGGGAAAGCCATGGGATTGAACCCTGCCATCATCTTGTTGAGCCTGTCGATATGGGGCTCGCTGTTTGGTCTCATCGGAATGATAATAGCATTGCCTCTCACCACTCTGCTGCTTTCCTACTACGAGCAGTATGTCATAATGCGAAACGATGACGAGCCCCCCTCGCAACGCCGCCAGGAGGTTGAGGAGATAAAAGACATGTCCGAGATGCCGTTTGACGACGGTGCTGAGTGACACCACACAGCCATTCCTGACCTTAAACCGCCTCGAAAGCAATTAACATCTGTGAATTATTTGTGAAATATGTTTTATAACTATTGTAGGGA
>DBFWRP010000252.1:0-11615 GCA_048222005.1 Muribaculaceae bacterium
ATTATAATCTCTTGAAAAACAATCGAATTTGGGCCAAATATAAAAAGCAAATAAAAATGACGTTGTTTTTTTACAAAAATCGTGGGAAATTTGTATTGGAAAAATGGTAGAAAGATAACTGTCGAGCGCCTTTCGAGGAGCCGCTTTTTTGCCGATGTCCGCATAGATTGCCGGACGGGTGCAAAGGTAAAAATTGTAAAACGAATGGACAAAACTCACCAACAACTTTGGGCGGAATGTCAGCGCATAATCGCCGACATAATACGTCCGGAGCAATATGACGCCTGGTTCAAGCCTGTGACGTCGCTCGGATTTGAAAACGGGCGGCTCACACTGAGTGTGCCTTCTCCTTTCTTCAAGGAGCATATCGAGGACACATACCTTAATATATTAGGTCTGACCTTGCGTAGGGTTTACGGTGAGGGTGTCCGACTGTACTACCATTACAACCAGATTTCCAACAACCCAGACACAGGCATCAACGAGGCTGGTCTTACATCCTCACCTGCGTTGCGCCGTAAGCCGTCAGGGCTGTTCCAGACACCTGTAGAGGCCAATTTCAATTCTCAGCTTAATCCAAAGTACACTTTTGAGAATTATTGCGGCTCGTCCTCAAACAAGATTGCACGTGCCATCGGTGAGGCCATCGCCAACGATCCCAAGTGCAAGACGTTCAATCCGTTGTTCGTGTTTGGTCCTACAGGGGTGGGCAAAACCCATCTCATTCAGGCCATCGGTATTAAAATCAAGGAGAAGAATCCCGATGCGCGCATACTGTATGTCAGTGCGCGTCTGTTTGAGAGCCAGTACACTGTGGCTTCGCATAACGGCAAAATCAATGAGTTTATCAATTTTTATCAGAGTATTGACACTCTGATAGTTGATGATATTCAGGATCTGATCGACAAGCCGCGCACTCAGGGCACATTCTTCCACATATTCAACCATCTGCATCAGAACCAGAAGCAGATTATCATGTCGAGCGACTGTTGCCCCACACAACTGAAAGGTATGACGGAACGACTCCTGTCGAGATTCAAGTGGGGTATGACTGTGGAGCTTGAGAAGCCCGACCTGCAGCTGCGTCGTGAAGTGCTGCAACTCAAGGCCGAACAGGATGGTCTGTCTCTGCCCGACGATGTGATGGACTTTATCGCGGAAAATGTGACCGACAGTGTCCGTGAGCTTGAGGGGATTGTGGTCTCGCTTCTCGCGCATGCCACGGTGATGAACCGTGAGATCAGTGTTGACCTTGCCCGGGTGGTGATGGCCAATGTGGTGCGCATGCACAAGAAGGCCATCAACTTCGAAATGATCACCAACAGCGTTGCCGCTCACTATAAGATTGATCCGGACGCCATTTTCACTAAATCGCGCAAGCGTGAGATTTCGGATGCACGTCAGATGGTGATGTATATGGCAAAAAAATATGCGAAGATGCCCCTTACGGGCATCGGTACCCGCCTTTCGCGCAATCACGCTACTGTGATATATGCCTGCAAGAACATTGAGCAGCGCCTTCCGTTCGAGAAGGGCCTGCAGGAGGATGTCTCTGCGATAGAGAAGATGTTTGTCACAGACTGAAACAGCACTCTAATTCTATTCATTTTGTATATAGCCGGAGCGGCGGCCCATTGTGGGCCGCCGCTCTCAATATCATGGCTGCGCTGTATGGGGGAATTTGCGCTGGTGCAATCACAGGAATTTTGCCTCGTGCAGGAACGTGCGGAAAATTTCTGAGAAAAGCTCGTTGTTTTTGCGGGGGTATCTTACATCTGTGAACACTTGCGCCAGGGTTTGCTTGCCGTTTTCCTTGACGAACGCCTCGGAGTCGGCGCGGGATTCCTTTTCGGAATAAAGCCGGTCGATGTCGGCAGGGGAGTAGTTGCTGTATTTGCCGTGGTGTATGATGGCGCCTATCGGGAGGCGTCCCACATCGGCTCCATCCTCCTCGGGGTAGCCTACGGTCAGGGTTATTATCGGCACCACAAGGGGCGGCAGTTGCAGCTGTTTGGCAATTTGTGGGGCGTTGTAAGTGGTTGTTCCGAGCCAGCAGCATCCAAGTCCGGCCTCTTCTGCAAGGGTGTTGAACTGCTGTGCGAAAGCGATTGTATCGATGGCGGCGGCTATGAACGACTGCAGGTTGTCGTAGCACGGTTCGGCATCGCGGCATTCGCACCATTTGCTGAAGCGGTTGAAGTCGGCGCAGAATGTGAGCACCGCTGCCGCGTTTTTCACCTGTGGCTGGTTGAAGTGGGCTGGGGCGAGAGCTTCCTTTTCTTTGTCGGACGTGTTTATGACCACGCTGTACAATTGCATGTTTCCGGTGGTCGGGGCGTGTGAGGCTTTCAGGAGCAGTTCTTCCAGAAGTTCGGGCGAAACGGGGTGTTGTGTGTAGCGGCGGATGGTGCGCCTGTTCATCCAATAGTCGTTTTGCATATGAGGGAGGTTTTTTGTGTAATCACTGCCAAATATAATGCTTAATTTTCGATTTTAGAAACAATTTTAATCATCCTGATTGTTAATACTCTGTATGTCAGCGTGTTTTATTTTTAAATGGAAAACTTATCAACATTTGATGAAATTAAAACATGTCAAGTTTGGCAAAATGGATTTTAATTGCGAAGTTTGCATTGTTTTACAATCGTTCAACATTTTTCCATACAATCCAACCGAGATTGCTTGTCCTGCGGCCTTTGGCGGCAAGGATGGCCAATGTAAAATACTTTAAATATCAAATACGTGGACAACAAGACCTACACCTTCGACGAAGCTTATCGCGCGAGCCTCGAATATTTCGACGGCGATGAACTCGCAGCGCGCGTCTGGGCGAGCAAATATGCTTTGAAAGACTCGTTCGGGAATCTTTATGAACTCACACCTGATGACATGCATCACCGCATTGCCGCTGAGATTGTACGCATTGAGAATAGGTACCCGAACCCTATGGGTCATGACGAGGTGTTCGGATATCTGAAGGATTTCCGCTACATTGTGCCTCAGGGTAGTCCCATGTCGGGAATCGGCAACCGTTTTCAGGTGGGTTCATTGTCGAACTGTTTTGTCATAGGCCTTGATGGCACTCCCGACTCGTACGGTGGCGTTATCCGTATCGATGAGGAACAGGTGCAGCTCATGAAACGTCGCGGTGGTGTGGGGCATGACCTCAGCCATATACGTCCCAAGGGCACACCTGTGAAAAATTCCGCACTCACATCCACCGGTCTGGTGCCGTTCATGGAGCGCTATTCCAATTCCACGCGTGAAGTGGCTCAGGATGGGCGCCGTGGGGCGTTGATGCTGTCGGTAAGCATCAAGCATCCCGATTCGGAAGCGTTTGTGGATGCTAAGATGACAGAAGGAAAGGTCACCGGAGCCAATGTGTCTGTCAGAATTGACGATGCATTCATGGAGGCGGCCACCGAGGGAAAAACTTATCTTCAGACGTATCCTGTCGATGCGGAGAATCCTGAAATCACCCGCGAGGTAGATGCAAAGGCTTTCTGGGCAAAAATCATTCATAACGCATGGAAATCGGCCGAGCCTGGAGTGCTGTTCTGGGACACCATCACACGTGAATCGCTCCCCGACTGCTATGCCGACCTCGGCTTCCGCACAATTTCCACGAATCCATGCGGCGAGATTCCCCTTTGTCCTTATGATTCATGCCGCCTGCTGGCCATCAACCTCTATTCGTATGTAAAGAATCCGTTTACACCGCAGGCTGAATTCGATTATGATCTGTTCGCGCTTCATGTGGCCAAGGCCCAGCGCATAATGGATGATATCATCGACCTTGAAATGGAGAAGATCGATTTGATTCTCAATAAGATTGACTCCGATCCTGAAACAATTGAGGTAAAAGGCCCGGAACGCCACCTTTGGGAAAAGATAAAGGCAAAGACATTGAAAGGTCGCCGTACTGGCGTGGGTACAACAGCCGAGGGCGATATGCTCGCAGCCATGGGATTGCGCTACGGAACCCCGGAGGCAACTGCATTCTCGGAGGATGTGCACCGTAGGCTGGCGCTTACGGCCTATGCTTCGTCGGTGGAGATGGCACGTGAGCGCGGTGCTTTCGAGATTTTCGATGCCGATCGCGAGAAGAATAATCCTTTCATGCTGCGCCTGAAGGAACAGTCGCCCGAACTGTACGAAAACATGGTGAAATATGGACGCCGCAACATTGCGTGTCTGACCATCGCGCCTACAGGCACCACAAGTCTCATGACCCGCACCACATCGGGTATAGAACCTGTGTTCATGCCGGTGTACAAGCGTCGCCGCAAGGTGAACCCTAACGATGCCGATGTCCGGGTGGACTATGTGGACGAGACGGGCGATGCCTTCGAGGAGTATGTGGTGTACCATCCCAAATTCCTTGAGTGGATGCGTGTGAACAACATAGAGCGGAAGGACGACTATACACAGGAGCAACTCGATGCACTTGTGAGCCGTTCCCCTTATGCCGGCGCTACCGCGAACCAGATAGACTGGCTTGAAAAGGTGAAAATGCAAGGCCGTATCCAGAAGTGGGTGGACCATTCCATTTCGGTCACCATCAACTTGCCTGCCGATGTGTCGGAGGAGGTAGTCAACCGTCTGTATGTCGAGGCTTGGAAAGCAGGATGCAAGGGGTGCACAGTTTATCGCGATGGTTCGCGTTCCGGAGTGCTTGTGGCATTGGAGAATAAAAAGAAGAAAAGCGAGCCTAAGCCCGAAGCGAAAGCCGAGGGTGCGCCTCTCGCCATCAAACGCCCCATTGAACTTGAAGCCGACGTGGTGCGTTTTCAGAATAACAAGGAGAAATGGATTGCCTTTGTCGGCCTGGTGGATGGCCGTCCGTATGAGATTTTCACCGGTCTGGCTGATGATGAGGATGGCATTTTCTGCCCCAAATCAGTTAACCACGGCAAGATTATCAAGGCTGTGGCACCCGATGGCTCGAAACGCTACGACTTCCAGTTCGTGAATAAACGCGGCCATAAAACCACCATCGAGGGGCTTTCCGACAAGTTCAATCCGGAATACTGGAATTATGCCAAGCTGATTTCGGGCGTGCTCCGTTACGGAATGCCCATTGATCAGGTCCTCAAACTTGTGGGTGGGCTGGAACTCGATTCCATGAGCATCAATACCTGGAAAATGGGTGTTGAGCGCGCGTTGAAGAAGTATCTGCCCAACGGCACCAGTGCAAGCGGGCAGCGTTGTCCCAATTGTGGACAGGAAACCCTGGTGTATCAGGAGGGATGCCTGATATGCACATCATGCGGCACATCCAAATGCGGCTGATTCCACAATATAATTGATTCGATAGAGAAAATTAGCACATGCGTCTGTCAGAACTGAAAACCGGTGAATCGGGAGTCATTGTAAAAGTGTTCGGCCACGGAGCCTTCCGTAAAAGAGTTATGGAAATGGGCTTCGTGAGAGGCCGGAAGATATCCGCTATCCTTTCGGCCCCGATGCGCGACCCGGTGAAGTACAGTCTGATGGGCTACGAAGTCTCGTTGCGTCGCAGCGAGGCTTCAATGATAGAGATTCTTCCTGTTGACAATGATGCGGCCGACTTCTCGGACATACAGCAGCTTCCGGCATCTGGGGGCGGCGATAAGGATACGACGGCCGCGGTTGAATTCAGGGGCAAGGAGCAGAAAAGGGAGACATACGCAGCCAGTCCGGACGAAGCGAGCCGCAAGGCGTACGAAGGGAGCCGGCATATAATCAATGTAGCCCTTATCGGTAACCCCAACTGCGGCAAGACTTCGTTGTTCAATGTGGCGTCAGGAGCGCAGGAGCATGTGGGCAACTACAGTGGAGTCACTGTTGATTCCAAAACCGGCGTTTTCAGATATGGCGGCTACACGTTCAATATTGTTGACCTGCCGGGCACATATTCCTTGTCGGCCTACAGTCCCGAGGAGCTGTTTGTGCGCCGCTATCTTCGCGACAATAACCCTGACATCATTGTAAACGTGGTGGACGGCTCCAATCTGGAGCGCAACCTGTATCTCACCACCGAGCTGATTGACATGGACCTCCCGATGATCATTGCGTTGAACATGTTCGACGAGATGAGAGCGGCGGGATCGGTGCTTGACTTTGATGCATTGGGAAAGATGATCGGTGTGCCTATTGTCCCCACCGTAAGTCGCACGGGCGAAGGCATCGGCCGGCTTTTTGACACGGTTATCTCTGTGTACGAGCGGCGGAATGAGGCCGTGCGTCACATTCACGTGCCGCTCGGGCCTGACTTCGAGGAAGCGATAACAGACCTCAAGAACGCCATCAAGGCCGACCCGCATATCAACCGTCACTATTCGCCCCGCTATCTTGCCATCAAGCTGATGGAGGAGGACAAGGAGGCAGAGCTGGCACTCGACGGTGTGCCCGGAGGTGCAGCCATTCTTGAGATCCGTGACCGCGAGCTGGCGTCGCTTGCCAAGAAGCATCCGCAGGAGGATGTCCCTTCGCTTATCGCCGGTGAAAAATACGGCTTCATATCCGGCGCGTTGGCCGAGACTCTGCAGAAATCCGGACGGAAGTCAGTGGCAGATACCACCAAGATGATAGATGCGCTGGTGACAAACCGTCTGTTCGGATTCCCTCTGTTCCTGGCTGTGATGCTGTTTGTGTTCTGGGCCACATTCTATATTGGCGGATTCCCGATGGGGTGGATTGAATCGGGTGTGGACTGGATTGCGGGGCTTGTGAACCGGTATATGCCCGATGGAGTGCTGAAGGATCTGCTTGCCAACGGTGTGATCGGTGGCGTGGGCGGTGTGATTGTGTTCCTGCCCAACATTCTGATTCTGTTTTTCTTCATATCGTTTATGGAGGATTCCGGATATATGGCCAGGGCCGCATTCATCATGGACCGACTTATGCACCGCATAGGGTTGCACGGCAAGTCGTTCATTCCGCTTGTGATGGGTTTCGGCTGCAATGTGCCTGCGGTGATTGCCGCGCGCACCATCGAAAGCAAGTCGAGCAAGGCCATCACGGTGCTTATCACTCCGTTCATGTCCTGTTCAGCGCGTCTGCCGGTGTTCGTGTTGCTTATAGGCACATTCTTCAGTTCGCATGCTGCGCTTGTGTTTTTGGCCATGTATGCTCTCGGTGTGCTTGTGGCTGTATTTACAGCTCGGCTTCTGCGCAAGGTGTTCTTCAAGCGCGACGAAACTCCGTTTGTAATGGAGCTGCCACCCTATAGGGTTCCAACGCTGAAAACTTCATTGCGTCATATGTGGGCAAAAGGGAAGCAGTATCTCAACAAGATGGGTGGCATCATCCTGCTTTCATCCGTCATTGTTTGGGCATTGAATTTTTTCCCGCTGCGGGATGAATCTGCCAAGGATGTGCAGGCAGAGAACATCGCGGAGAGCAACGAGATAGATCCGGAAAGGGATTCTTATCTGGAAATGATCGGGAAGGCGGTGAATCCGGCGCTCGCTCCGCTCGGTTTTTCGTGGCGCGCCACTGTGGCCGCTGTGGCCGGCCTGCCGGCAAAGGAGATTGTTGTCTCCACGCTTGGTGTGCTCTACACCGGCGATGAAGAGGCCACGGACCAGACCCTTTCTGCCAGACTTACACAACCGCTGGTTGGAGCCGACAAGCCCGATTTCGATATGGCCACTGCTCTGAGTTTCATGATTTTCATACTCCTGTATTGCCCATGTTTTGCAACCATTGTAGCTGTTGTCAAGGAAACGCAGTCGTGGCGCTATGGTTTGTTCTCTATAGTGTATAACACGGCTGTGGCATGGGTGTTGGCTTTTGTTGCCTACCGTCTGGCTTTGCTTTTCTGATGCGGCGGTTTGCCATTGATTAAATGGACGGCGGTCAGTCGGCGGCCGAACCGATTACGAGCAGAATAAGCCCTGCCAGCAGAATGGCGAGGTCTGCCATCTTGGCTTTCACATCATGTTCTTTGAGCATCAGCACGCCGTAGAAGAATGTCACAATCACGCTTCCGCGTCTGATCATCGACACGATGGCTATCATTGATCCGGGCAACGACAATGCATAGAAATACGCGATGTCGGCCACAGTAAGAAACAGCGAAATGAGCGGGATGCTCCATCTCCATCGGAATGGGGTGGGGTTCCGCTGGCTTTTAAGCAGAAGCGCGGTCACAATTCCCATGATTATGAGCTGATAGAGCGAATACCAGGCCTGCACTTCGAGCGGAGCGTAGCTGCGTAGCAGATATTTGTCGTAGAGTGCGCTCACGGCACCCATGACGGCTGCGCCGATTGCCATCCATAGCCATTTGCTGTGACGGAACGAGAACCCCTCCCTGACGCCGATGCGGCTTATGAAGAACAGGGACGCGAACCCGAGAGCCACGCCGCACCATTGGAGCGTGTTGAGGCGCTCGCCAAAAACAATGAGCGCCCCCACAAGCACCATCACCGGGCGTGACGCATTGACAGGCCCCGCAATGGTGAGCGGAAGGTGCTTGATGCTGAAATAGCCAAGCAGCCACGAACTCAGCACAATCAGCGATTTCAGCAATATTTTCGCATGCCCCTCAATCGAGTTGTCCATGCCGAAGTTGCCGGCGGTTATGCCGCCTATAAGCACCGGCAGCATGAACAGGCTGCAAAACAATGTGTTGAGCATCAAAATCATCAGCACATTGTTTGAGCGCAGGGAGAGTTTTTTGGAGATGTCGTAGAAACCCAGACAGAGGGCGGAGACTATAGCTAAAAAAATCCACATTTATTTTGTAGTCCTGATATGTGATTGTTATTACCGGACTGCAAAGTTAGCTATTTTTCAGCTCTCCGGCACATAGATAATGTCGCCGTTCTCCGGCTCACAGGCTATTCCGGCACGTTTCCAGGTTGAAGCTGCCTGGCATGTGCGCAAGTGCATCACGACAATCACTGATTTCAGGTATTTCGTACGCAGATAGATATTTGTATCTTTGCATGGGTGAAACTACATTCAGTATAACTAAAAAATGATTGACAAACAGAGAGGCTATCTCCCGTCCAACAGCATGAGGGAGTTGATTCGAGACAATGCGATGCTTTTGCCTGCCATAAGCCGTTTCGACATTGCTTTCGGCTTCGGTGACAGCCCTGTGAGAACCGTATGTGAGGAAAACGGGGTGGACACCGGCACATTTTTATGCGTGTGCAATCTTTTGAGCGGATACAGCTACGAGGTGTCGCAGATTTCGCTTAGTTCAATTATGGGATATCTGAAACGTGCTCACACATCATTCCTTGATGTTGAGTTCCCTAAAATCCGCCATTATCTGATCGATGCGATAAATTATTCGGCATCGAACGAGACAGCATTGCTGCTCATGCGTTTTTATGATGATTATGTGGTGGAGGTGAAAAAGCACATGGAGCATGAGAACGATGTGATTTTCGGCTATGTGAACCGTCTGCTTGAGGGTGTGGTCGACGATAAGTTCAACATCGCGATGTACTCGGTGAATCATGTTGATACTGCTGAGAAGCTCAAGGAGCTGAAAGATATATTCATATATCATTACAAGCAGAAGGAGAACGCACGTCTGAGCGGCGCTCTGTTTGATATAATAATGTGCGAGCGCGACATGCTGAGCCACTTCGATGTAGAGTGCAAGCTGTTTATTCCCGCCGTGGAGAAACTGGAGAAGGAGTTGAAGAGCTCCACCTCAGCTGATGTGCAGCCTGAAGGGGCGCCGGATGAGGATTCAGGCAGCCAGCTGTTGCTGCTCAGCGAAAGGGAGAAGGACATAATACGCTGCATAGCGCAGGGGAAAGTCAACAAGGAGATTGCCGATGAATTGTGCATATCGGTGCACACTGTTGCCACGCACAGGCGCAATATCAGCGCCAAGCTTGAAATTCATTCGGCTGCCGGCTTGACAATCTTTGCTATAATTCATCATCTTGTGGATGTCAATGATGTGACACCGGTATAAAATTTGGGCGTTGTGTCAAAATTCAATATTCTGACACAACGCCCTTATGAAACTCTGCCTTTGCCAAGGCTCAGGAGCGCAATGCGATCACGAACTTCGCACCACGTTTGTATTCGGTGTCGAGACTGATCGAGCCTCCCATTTTGGTAAGCTTGAGATTGCAGATGGGGAGTCCGAGGCCATCACCAAGGGTGAGGTCGCGGATGGTGGAGAACGGTTTGAACAAGTCGGCACTGGATTCTTCGGCTATACCTTCCCCGCTGTCGGTGATGATGAGCTGGTAGAGCTTTGCTCCGCGTTTCTTTAGCTCCAGCGAGATGCGGCCGTTGTCAGGAGTGTGGAGTGCCGCATTGACAAGCAGATGATGCAGCACTTGTTCAAGTGGCTCGCGGCATAGTGGAATGCTCACTTTGGGTGCATCCACAACAAGCGATACACCGGGTTTTACCAGATTCTTAATGCCGTCCATGGCATCCTGACAGAAGGTCTGGGCGTTGCATTCTTCCGGCTCGTATTTCTGTCCGAGTGAGTTTTCCAGGTCCGACAATTCCTGCACATCGTTCAGGAATTCCTGTATGGCTTTCACCGGAGGCAGCGACTGGTCGAGCTTCTCGATTGTAGGCCGCAGCTGACTGGATATGTTGGCTATGAATTCATTCTTGAGCCGGGCGTGTTCGTTGGCTGTCTCAATTGTGCGCTTCTGCTTGCGTGTCAGAATTATAAAGCGCATGAGGACAATGCCTCCGAACACCAGAGCACCGGCAAGAACCGCAGCCAGGACGCACAGCGCCACAATGGTGTATTGTTTGGTGCTTATTGTGCTGTCCTTCTCTTCGATGGTGGTCAGGCTTTCGTCATATTTTTTTGTGAGCACCGCCAGTTCGTCGGCCGCCATGAGTGCGCGTACAGAATCGTTCCACTCCATGAGTTTGTCGTATGCCCGCGAAGTGAGGCGTGCGTTGTTGGCCTTGGTGGCTATTCTGATCAGGGTTTTATAGCAGTCGCTCACCTTGCCGTATTCTTTTGCTGCCTTGTGTTTGGCCACCAGACGGTCGAGCGCGGCATCGCCCTGTTGCGGCATTCCGAACGTGTAGTAATAGTTGGCCTGCGCGTAGAGGGCGTCGTTGGCGATGGAGTCGCTGGCAGCGGCTTTGGCCAGCTGATTGAGTTGGTCGACTAGTTCCTTTGTTTTCGCGCCGTTTTTCAGCTTCATGTACATCTGCATCCGTTCGCGGACAATGGGGTAGTGGAGCTGAGGCTGCGATTTGCCACCGGCAGTTTCGGATTCGGTGAGAATTGTCTCGGCACGGCGCAACACGTCGAAAGCTTCCTTGTAGTAGTTTTCGCGATGATAGAGTGCGCTTGCCTTGACTCCGCATTCTACGGCATTGGCCATGTCGTTGTGCTGTGCGAACGAGTTATAGGCCTGAAGGAAATAGTAACGGGCCTTGATGTACTCTTTGTTGTCAAGAAAAGTCTGTGCCTGTTTCTTGTAGGCAGCGGCGTTCGATTGAGCTACGGCTGCATTGCCGGCAGCCGCCAGTACAATAATCAGGAATAAAAAACGGATTTTGTTCATAAAAAATACCAAATGAGAGTGATTTAGCGGTAGTATGGATTTATGGCGATTTGTCGTCGTTAAAAAATTTTTACAAAGATATTATATTTTTTTGCAGACAAGCAATAG
>DBFWRP010000253.1:0-19949 GCA_048222005.1 Muribaculaceae bacterium
CCACAGCCCTTAAGAGCGGTGCCGAAGGGATGATGTTCACTGTGGTTTCGGTTATCGGTGTCATGGTGTTCGGCGTGATGCTCGGCATATGGATGAATCTGAACCGCAAGACTTCCTATCTGATATCGTCAGGAACGGCCATATGCGGCGGCAGCGCCATTGCCGCCGTTGGCCCGGTGTTGAAAGCCGACGACCATGAGATGGCAGTGTCGCTGGGTGTGATATTCATTCTCAATGCCATAGCCCTCTTTATCTTCCCGCCCATCGGGCATTACTTCGACATGAGCCAGGCGCAGTTCGGCACATGGGCAGCCATAGCAATTCACGATACATCGTCGGTGGTCGGTGCCGGTGATGCCTATGGCCGCGAGGCTTGTGAGATAGCCACTCTGATTAAGTGTACGCGTGCGCTGTGGATTATTCCGCTGGCATTTGTCACAATGTTCATCTTCCGCGACAAGCAGGGGGGAAAGATTTCCATACCTTGGTTCATCTTCCTTTTCGTGCTTGCCATGATTGTCAACACATATTGCGGCATACCTCAGGCCATCAGCGACACAATTGTCTACATCTCGAAGAAGGCCCTTGTCGTCACTCTGTTCTTCATCGGCGCGGGCCTGTCGCTCGGCATGGTGAAAAAAGTGGGTGTGCGTCCGCTGCTGCTGGCCGTACTTCTCTGGATTCTTATCGGTGTGAGCAGCTTCTTCGTTGTGATGAACACGATAAGCTGACACGCTTAACGATTCTCTTTCCAGCATCGCGTAACCTCACACTCTCCACCTTTGAACACTCCGCAACCATTGCTGTCGCCGGTGCCGCTCCTGTTTCCTGCAGCGGCATTCATGGCCGGGATAGCGGCCGGTTGCCTCATGCCTGATTATACGGTGCATGCCGCGGTTCTGACTGCCGTGGCATGCATCGCTTTTTTTATGGCAGGAATGCGCCGGGTGTCGTCGTCGTTGCTGTTCGCGGCAGTCGGAGTCGCATTGGCGGCCGTAGGCAATCCGCAGCCGATAGCCTTCGATGCGGACGGGGAAGCACATCTCCACACCGGCGTTGTCACAGCTGTGGCGAGATCGGACTACAATCAACGTCTGCTTGTCAGGGCCGACACCCCCGATGGCCATGCCAACGTGGCCGTAAGCTATCATGCAATGCTTCCAATGGCGGAGGTAGGCGACTGTATTGAGTTCCGCGCGCCGATTCGCCCCCTTGCCGACCATTATCTCGCCCCCGATGAATTTTTTCCGCGCGGCTATTATCTGCGCAACGCCGTAAGTGCCACCGCGCATGTCGGTGCCGGCGATTTTCGGATAGTATCACCCGCCGCCGGGTGGCGCCATACGCTTGACCGCTGGCGCTCGCAGTTGTCCCACTTCATATTCTACGGTTGTGGACTTTCACCTGATGCCGCCGACATGCTTGATGCGGTGCTCACCGGCAATGACGATATGATTTCGCCGGTGGTGCGAGAGCGTTTCGCTCTGTCCGGCACGGCTCATGTATTGGCTCTTAGCGGAATGCATGTTGCGGTTATCGCCTTTATGGTTTCACTGCTGTTCTGGCCGCTGAGCCTCCTTGGGCATAGGCATGCCGGGCGAGTGTGCGTGCTGTTGGCCGTGTGGTTTTATGTGGTACTGGTAGGATTCCCGCCGTCGGTGACACGTACGGCCGTGATGGCCTCGATGCTGATTGGCGGTGAGTTGCTGTTCCGGGGCTCGTCGTCGATGAACAATCTGTGCCTGGCTGCAATAGTCATACTCGTGGTGACACCCCGGAGCCTGTTTTCACCGGCGTTTCAATTGTCTTTTTCGGCCGTGGCATCCATCCTGATGTTCATGCCATACATGCGCCTGCCGAAAAGATATCCATGGGCTGTGCGTCTGCTTTGGCAGTGGTGTGCGGTGAGCATATGTGCCATGGCCGGTACCTGCGCCCTCGCTGCATATTATTTTCATCAGATGCCGATGCTGTTTCTGGCTGCCAATCTGCCTTTGAGCCTGTTGTTGCCACCCTTCATGATTGTTGGCGTGCTGGTGTTGGTGCTCTCTTGGGCGGGGGTGCCGGTGGCGTGGGCTGCGTGGGTTGAGAACGGCATTTATGAGGCAATGTCCGGAGTGTGCGGATGGGTTGCATCGGTCGATGGCGGTGCAATCCGGGCCGTCTATCCAGGTTGGCCGTTGGTAGCGGCAGGCTATGTGGCGCTCAGCATGTTGTGGGTGTCGTTGAAAAGAAAGAAGCTGGCTCCTGTTCTGGCCGGGCTTATGGTGCTTGTCGCCGCATGGGGTGTGGAGCGGATATGGGCGGACAACCGGTATGAGCCGCAAGTGTCGGCCCTGTATGATTTCTATGGCACTACAGTGCTTGCCTCCGACGGAGTGCGGGCCGTGGTTCTCACCGATGCGCCGGTGCGGCATCATTCCGGCCTGCGGGAACGTCTGAATTTCAGGCTCGGCGACTATATGGCGCGCCGTGGCATAGATTCGCTTGAGATTGTTTCGGCGCCGTTCCGCTCGGCATGGATTGAGGCCGACAGCGTGGTGTGGCGGGCAGGAGATGTGCGGATGGTGCTGTTGAACCGGCCGCTGACGCCGGAGGATGCGGAGGAACGCCCTGATATGCACAATGCGGATTTCCTGATTGTGACAACCGGATTCCGTGGCGACATCATCCAGATGACAGCTGCCCTGCACCCTCGGTGCGTGGTGCTGTCGCGCAGGCTTGGCGCAGAACGTCGGCATCGGCTTGAAGAAATGCTGCGTGCGTCGGGCACAGCTTATTCCGTCGGGCTTGAAGGGGATTTGAGCAATGCCAGCCCACGGCGGAAATGAACGGATTCGTATTCTTCTGTTTTAAGAATCTCCCCGTTGAATGCCACCAAGTCTATGTCGATGATGATATGGCCCTGGCTGCGGTGTTCCGGCAATCTGCCACGGCGCCGTTCGTAAGCCTTGAACTTGCTTTGCAGAAACTCAATGTCGTGGGGCGTGAGGCCTTCGATAACGGCGTTCAGGTATTCCGGCATCGAGGCCGGCTCGCCGTCGGGCGCTGTCGGGTAGGGTACAGTCTCGTGGGATGTGCTCATGTAGCGCCGCAGCCAGAGCATGGCACGCGACATCTCTTCGGCCCGTGAGGGCACGTTGCTGCCTATCCCGATCAGAATGCTGTTCTCCATCAGTTCTGGTCAACGCCTTTTAGGGTCAGTGCTATGCGTCCGCGGCGTATATCAATGTCAATCACCTTGGCCTTGAGGTGCTGGTTGAGTTTCACCACCTGCGACGGATGCGAAACCCTACGGTCGGCCATCTGCGATATATGGATAAGTCCGCTTTTATGAATCCCGAGATCCACAAATGCGCCGAAGTCGGTGATGTTGTTGACAATGCATGGGAGCACCATCCCTTCGCGCAGGTCGTTGATGTCGGTTATCGAATCGTCGAATTCCATCACCGTGGCCTTTTCGCGGGGGTCGCGTCCCGGCTTTTCAAGCTCCGCGATGATGTCGGTGAGAGTTGCCATGCCCGTTTCTGCATCCACATATCGCGAGAGGTCGGTTGCACGGAAGCGTTCGGGCGAATGTATGAATTCGTCGAGCGTGCACCCGGCGTCTGAAGCCATGCGTGCCACAAGCGGATAGCGCTCGGGATGCACGGCTGTGTTGTCAAGGATGTTGGCGCCTTTGGGCACACGCAGGAAGCCTGCCGCCTGCTCAAACGCTTTGGGTCCCATGCGGGGCACACGTTTGATGGCATCGCGCGACGGGAAGTCGCCGTTGGCGGCACGGAACGAAACGATATTGGCCGCGAGGGTGTCGCCGATGCCCGATACGTAGGAGAGCAGCTCGCGTGAGGCTGTGTTGACATCAACACCCACTGAGTTGACACATGATTCAACGGTCATGTCGAGCGATGCCTTGAGCTTGGCCTGGTCCACGTCGTGCTGATACTGGCCCACACCGATGGCTTTCGGGTCGATTTTCACAAGTTCGGCCAGGGGGTCCATCAGGCGGCGTCCGATGGAAACGGCGCCGCGCACCGTCACGTCGTGGTCGGGAAATTCGTCGCGCGCTATTTTCGATGCGGAGTAGACCGATGCTCCGTTCTCGCTGACCACGTGCACCTGCACCTCGTGGTCGAATTTCAGTGATTTCAGGAAACGTTCCGTCTCGCGGCTTGCCGTGCCGTTGCCGAGCGAGATGGCTTCGATATGGTGCCGGCGAACCAGTGCGAGCACCTTTTCGGCAGCTTCGTCTATGCGGTTGTTGGGGGGCGTGGGATAAATCACGTCGTGGCAGAGCAGGTTGCCGTTGGCATCGAGGCACACCACCTTGCATCCGGTGCGGAATCCGGGGTCTACACCCATTATGCGTTTTGATCCGAGCGGGGAGGCCAGCAGCAGCTGGCGCAGATTGTCGGCGAAGGTGTTGATAGCCGTCTCGTCGGCCTTCAGTTTGGCCATGCCGGCGAATTCGTTCTCGATGGCCGGACGTGTGAGCCGTTTGTAGGCGTCGTCGACAGCATCGAGTATGAAGTCGTGCACCTCGTCGGAGCCGTGGCTTTTCAGGAACATGGGGTAGATGCCGTCGAGCGTGCGGTCGTTGTCAACCTCGATGGCCACCTTCAGGAATCCTTCGTTCTCACCGCGCCGCATGGCCAGATAGGCATGCGAGCCTACGCGGTTGAGCGGGGCGGAGAAGTCGAAATAATTGGCGTAGTTGGCGCCCTCTTCCTCTTTCCCTTTCACCACCTTGCATTTTATGGTGGCATAGCGGGAATACTGACGCCTTACGCGGTTGCGCACGGCCTCGTTCTCGTTGACCCATTCGGCAATGATGTCGGCTGCCCCTTTCAGGGCGGCGTCAGTGTCAGCCACATTGTCAGAGATGAATCGTGCGGCAGCTTCCGGCAGGCTTTTAAGCCGCTGCGACATGATGATTTTCGCCAGCGGCTCCAGTCCGTTTTCGCGTGCCACCTGTGCGCGGGTGCGCCGTTTGGGTTTGTAGGGGAGGTATATGTCCTCGAGCACGTTTATATCGAAGCAGTGTTCTATGCGTTCGCGGAGGTCGGGGGTCAGTTTCTGCTGGCCTTCTATGGTGGTGAGAATGTATTCCTTGCGTTTCGACAGCTCGTCGAGCTCCTTTGCCCGCTGCTCTATGCGGAAAATCGACACTTCGTCCATGTTGCCTGTGGCTTCCTTTCGGTAGCGGCTTATGAATGGGATGGTGGCTCCGTCGGCCAGCAGATTGAGCACTGCGGATACGAACTTGGATTCCAGTCCCAGTTCAATGGCAATGATTGAGTCGATGGTCTTTTCTGATGTCATGGCAAGGTAAAGGATTGGCGTAGTGTGATTACGGTTATCTCGGGCGTTGCGCCTATACGCATCGGCAATCCGACAGTTCCTGAGCCGATGTTGACGTAGAGCTGCCGCCCGGTGTCGTCGGTGTAAAGTCCGCCCCATGTGTCGTAGCGCCACGCTGAGGGCGACCATTTGCCAAGCTCGATCTGCATGGCATGAGTATGGCCTGAAAGTGTGAGCGCCACGTTGGCCGTGGGGTCAGTGGAGATTGAGTCGGTCCAGTGTCGCGGGTTGTGCGAGAGGAGCACTTTGGGGGTGCTGTCGGAAAGGTCGGGGTATGCCCGTTTAAGCGATCCATAGGTGGTGAACGGCGGCTCGCCAATGTTTTCCACGCCGATGAGTGCAAGCGAGTCGGAGCCGCGGCGCAGCCACACCGTCTCGTTGCGCAGCAGGCGTATGCCGGTGCGGTTGTAAAGGTCGCAAAGAAGCTGGAGGTTGGCCTGTTTTATTTGTGGGGCAGGCCAGTTGAAGTAGTCGCCGTAATCGTGATTGCCGAGAATGGCAAACACGCCCATCGGTGCGTGCAGCCTCGAGAGGGTACGTACAAACGGCTCCATTTCGCCGGAGTGGCGGTTCACGATGTCGCCTGTGAACACAATCACGTCGGGGTGCTGGGCGTTAATGCTGTCGATAAGTTCGCTTGTGAAGGTGGTGTCGCGTCCGAAGGTGCCGGTGTGCAGGTCGGAGAACTGCAGCAGGCGCAATCCATCCATCGATGCAGGCAGACCGGGGACGGTGACCTCCACCTGCTTCACATCAATGTTGAAACGGTTGATTAGTGCTCCCCACCACATTGCGGTGCACAGAATCACGGCGGTAGCGATGCCTGTGCCCGTGAGCCATCCGATCCGTCGGCGATGCCACAGTCGGGGCAGTGAGGCCGCGAGATCGAAGATAATCGCGACGTATTTCGGCAGATAGATGCTAAGATAGATATACAGCAGCCACATCTTGCCGATGAGCTGCTTTTCGCCTATCTGTTTGGGAAGCAGGCTCATCTCCACTATCATCACTCCGAGAAGCAACAGGGAGCTGATGAGCTGGGCTATGGGCCAGAACCGGCTTTTGCATCTGCGTTTGAGCTGCACGTAGATGTATGCGTCGGCGGCGAGACACACCAGAAGAATTGTCAACAATGCTACGAAAGGGGCTCTCATGGCGTGGGCGGTTAGGGGGTAGGGAACGTTATTGCTCTCCTTTGGCGGCCAGCTGGTTGGTGAGGGGGTTGGCGTACATGGCCATGATCTGCATGCGCATGAATTCACGCTCCTCCGGGGTTATGTCGGGCAGATCCACTTTGTCAAGCTGTGTGTCGACATACTTGTCGAAGCTTGCCATGTCGGCGTCGGTGTATTCTCCGGCAAACCTGGATGTGCTGTTCAGCCTGTCGTAGGCTATGTAGTTGTTGGGGTAGATGCGGTAGCCGAGATGAATCTCGCGGTCGATAAGGGCGCATACGTTGCGCACGGCCTCGACCTTGTCGATGTCGGCAGGCATGGCCCGCAGTTTGTCGTTGATGCATTCGCCGATGGCGAAGTGCACGCGGCCCTTGTATTGCAGTATTCCAGTCTCCATGCTGAAAAGGTCGTCGCGCTGCGACTTCTTGAACTCCGGATCACGGCGGCGTGCCAGAAATTCGCGGGCTTTGAGATAGTCGTTCGGATCGTATTCGTAGGATATGGAGGTGGGGGTGATGTTCAGTTCAAGCAGGCGCCCTACGATGGAGTCGCTTTCACCTGCGAGTGCGAGCATCTTTATCACGCTCTCCTGGGTGATGTCGTTCGAGTCCTTGGCACGGCCCTCACGTTGGGCAATCCACACTGATTCATGCTTTTCGCTGATGCAGTAGTGCATGTAGCCCGAGAGCTGACGGGCGGCTTCGAGCGCCTTGGTAAGGCGCAGGTTGCGTTTTACGATTATCCCCTTGTTGAGGCGCACCAGGCGCTCGATCCATTCGTAGATGAGCAGGTTGTCGCCGAGGGCTACCTCCTGTGCCGGCCATCCGCGGCGAATCATGGTAAGGCCGAGAAATGAGGCGTCGAGCACTATATCCCGGTGATTCGAGATGAAAAGCACATTGTGGTGGGGCAGGATGTGTTCCAGTCCGGATTCTGTCACCCCGGCAGTGGTCTTGTGTTCCAACAGATTGAGAATGGGGAACATTACTTTCTGCTGGAATTCCTCTTTGCCCTTCACCTTCAGCAACTCTTCAGCCATCTCGGAATAGTTGGCATCGGGCATCACATAGCGGATTGCGTTTTCAAAACCGGGTTCTTTGACCAGTTCGGCCATAATCGGTTGAAAATCGGTGTCGTCGTATGGGGCAATATCCTTATATTCTTCCTTCATGATGTGAGAAGTGGCGCGTTTGATTACAACCCATAGCCTTCGGCTACGGGCAATTTGGGGACAAAGGTATGCAATACGCCGCGAATCTTAAAATTTATTTGGTTAAGATTGCCTCAAATTTAATAAATTTAATAGACGGCAGCCCGTCTGCACGCATTCCGGACGCCATTGTGGCGCACTCCGGCTCATTCCTCAGCGTAGGAATGCACCACAGGGCTTTCAACGTCGACCCCGAACTGACGGGCGCGCGCCAGAATGGCCCGGGCAAGTCGTGGCTTCAGATCTTCGGGACAATAACGGAAGTAGGCTTCGGCGGCACGCACGTGCGCGGCGTCGGGCATGGGGTATTCACGGCGTTCGGGCAGGCCGAACACACTGTCGGGGAGCTCTTTTTTCTCCTCGTATGAAAGGCGGTCGTTCATAATCGTTCTGACTTTGGTTGAATCTTTTACTTAGAACAACCGCCGGGGCAAAATGTTAGATTGTGATTATGAACGTTTCAAGCCATATGCACACGATGCCGGCCACGTAGCCCAGAAATGCAAGCCATGTGATGCGGCGCGCATACCACAGGAACGGGATTTTCTCGATGCCCATGGCCACCACGCCTGCGGCCGAACCGATGATCAGCAACGAGCCTCCAACACCGGCACAGAAGGTGAGCAGATGCCAGAACAGGCCGTCCTCCACAAAGAAGGCTGCGTAGGCCGGATCGGCGGCCGTGGCAATCATGGACTCTGTCATCACGGGATACATGTTCATGCAGGCTGCCACCAGAGGCACGTTGTCAACGATGGATGAAAGGATACCGATTATGCCGTTGATGAGATAGGGCTGGTGGATGGATTCGTTGAGCCAATGGGCCAGGTGGTTGAGGATGCCGGCCTGCTGCAGTGCGCCAACCGAAAGGAGGATGCCCAGGAAGAACAGGATGGTGGACATGTCGATGTGGCGTACGGCCTGTGATATGCGGCCCTCTATTTTGCCGTCGAGGCGGTAGTGGCGGACAATGAGTTCAGTGATGAGCCACAGTACGCCCAGTGAAATCAGGATGCCCATGTAGGGGGGCAGGTGGGTGATGGATTTGAACAGTGGCACAAAGAGAAGTCCGCCCACACCGCAGGCCAGGATGGCAATGGAGAGTTTTTTGTGGTGCCGGCTCATTTCATAGCCGATGCGTGTGTCGTTGGCGTTCAGTTGTTCCACAGGTTCGCTTTTTATGTAGCGGGTGGCGATAAAGGTTGGGATTACGACCGACACTATGGAGGGTACGATCAGGTTGGCAATCAGGTCGACAGATGACACGTAGTTTTTCATCCACAGCATGATGGTTGTGATGTCGCCGATGGGCGACCACGCACCACCGCTGTTGGCTGCGATCACAATAACGCAGGCGAACGTCCAGCGCTCCTTCTGGTCGGCCAGCATGCGTCTCAGCATCATCACCATGATGATGGTGGTGGTCATGTTGTCAAGGATGCTCGACAGGAAGAAGGCCACGAATGCGAGCACCCACATCAGGCCGCGCTTGTTGGATGCGTGGATGCGGTGAACGATGATGTTGAATCCTCCGTAGCGGTCTATAAGTTCTACGATTGTCATGGCTCCGATGAGGAACACGATGATTTCGCATGTGTCGCCGAGCGCTGTGACAAGGTCGGCCGACAGGTTCGGGTCGTGACCGCAAAGAGCATACGCTGCCCAGAGAACGCCGCTCATTATCAATGCGAAGGTGGCTTTGTTGATGTGAAGAACATGCTCCAGGGCGATAAGCACATAGCCGATCACGAAGAGCGTAATCATGAAAGTGATCATAGAACGAAAAGGACTTGATTGGGAACTGCGGCAAAGGTACAACTAATTAACGAAAAATTTCCGTAATAAATGGAAATATTCCAAAAATGCCAACTTCCCGTCTAAATGGAAAAGACGGGAAGCTGTAATGAGGTGAAAAAAGTGCGCTGAGATGCTGCCCAGGGCTGTCAGTGGGGTGTGTCAGTCGGTGCGTGTGATTGATGCGCCGAGGTTGTTGAGGCGGATGTCGATGTTTTCATATCCGCGGTCGATCTGTTCGATGTTGCCAATAGTGCTCACCCCTTTGGCCGACATGGCCGCCAGAAGCAGGGCGATGCCCGCGCGGATGTCGGGCGAGCTCATTTTGTTGGCGCGCAGGGTGAACTTATGGTCGTGGCCGATGACTACGGCGCGGTGCGGGTCGCAAAGCAGAATCTGTGCCCCCATGTCAATCAGGCTGTCGACAAAGAACAGGCGGCTTTCGAACATTTTCTGATGTATGAGCACGCTTCCGCGGCATTGGGTGGCCACAACAAGCATCACGCTCAGGAGGTCGGGGGTCAGACCGGGCCACGGTGCGTCGGCGATGTTCATGATTGAGCCGTCGAGCGACGTCTCTATCACATAGCTGTCGAGTGCAGGCACATGGATGTCGTCGCCGCGCTGGTCGATCTGTATGCCGAGGCGTCGGAAACTTTCGGGGATGATGCCCAGATTCCGGTAGCTCACATTCTTTATGGTGAGGTCGCTGCGGGTGATGGCGGCCATCCCTATGAAGCTCCCCACCTCGATCATGTCGGGGAGGATCGTGTGGCGGATGGGCGAGCCTGAGCGTGCCGGCAGGTCGGGGTTCCCCTCCACGGTGACGAGGTTCGAGCCGATGCCGTCAAGGCGGTAGCCCATCTGGCCCATCAGTGCGCACAGCTGCTGCACGTAGGGCTCGCATGCGGCGTTGTAGATGGTCGATTTCCCCTCTGCGCAAGCGGCGGCCATGATGATGTTGGCCGTGCCGGTCACCGAAGCTTCGTCGAGGAGCATGTATGCGCCTTTCAGGTGGCCTGCCGATTCAAGCAGATAGGCTTTCTTGTCGGCATCATAGGTGTAGGTGGCACCAAGGTTGACAAAGCCCTGGATGTGTGTGTCGACCTTGCGGCGCCCGATTTTATCGCCGCCGGGCTTGGGGAAATATGCTTTTCCGAAACGGCCGAGTACCGGACCCACCACCAGCACCGAGCCGCGCAGGGCTGCGCAACGGCGCACAAAATCGGCGCTCAGCACATAGTCTGTGTCGATGTCGTCGGCGCGGAATGAGTAGCTCCCTTTTGCACGGCGTTCCACTTTTACTCCCATCATGCGGAGCAACTCGATGAGGTTCTTCACGTCGCTGATTTCGGGAACATTGTCGATAAGGACTTCACGGGATGTGAGAAGAGTGGCGCTTATCACCTGAAGCGCTTCGTTTTTTGCTCCTTGCGGCATTATTTCGCCGCTTAACCGGCGTCCGCCTTCGATAATGAATGAACTCATGGTGGGGCTATGTTTTAGGTGTGACTGGTGGATAGGGGGGATGAGTGTGGATGTGGGCGGTGTTATCCGATGTGGACCACCTCGGCACTCAGGAGGATGCCGAATTTTTCCTGAACCCGTTGGATGATGAGGCTCTCAAGTGCTGTCACATCGGCTCCGGTGGCGTTGCCGGTGGCGTTGACCAGTACGAGCGGCTGCGTGGGCCACAGCGCCGCGCCACCGCAAGTGAGTGGCTTGCATCCGGCATGGTCGATGAGCCAGGCCGCCGAAAGTTTCACGTCGCCCGAACTCAGAACGTGGCCGGGGATGTCGAGGTTCAGTGCGGAGCGCAGATTGTTGTATTCACTTCCGCTTATAACCGGATTCTTGAAGAAGCTGCCGGCGCTGCCGGTTTTCGCCGGGTCTGGGAGTTTGGAGTCGCGCATGGCAAGCACTTCCCTGCGCAGCAGGGCGGGGGAGAGCTGCTCCACGGGGATGCCGTTTACACGCGATGCCAGTGCGGCATAATCAAGCCGCGGGCGTGGGGTGCGGCTCAGCGAAATGGTGACACCGGTCACGATGGTGTGTCCTTGAAGCGGTGCGTGCTTGAAGGCCGAGTCGCGGTAGCCGTAGCGGCATTCCTCACGGGTGAATGTGCGCGTGCTTCCGGTGAGTGTGTCAAAGGTCTCGACCTCGACGGCCACATCGTTGAATTCAGTGCCATATGCGCCTACATTCTGCACGGCGGCGCCGCCCAGCTGTCCCGGAATGCCTGAAAGGTTCTCGAGGCCCCACAGCCCCATGTCGCAAGTTTGCGCGCACAGGAGGTCAAGAGTGGTGCCCGCAGGGGCATGACACAGCACTGTGTCGCTGCCGTCGGCTGTGAACGACGGCTGGTTGGCCGTGCAGTGTATCACCGTGCCGTTGAAGAAAGGCCGGGTGAACAGCAGGTTGCTGCCGCCACTGATGGGTAGCGCTCCGGTGAGTTCGCCCTGACGGTACAGTTGGCGGAGGTCGTCGGCGTTCTCGAACTCTATGAAACGGCCACATCCGGCCGGGAGGCCGAATGTGGTCAGTGGTGTGAGGTTGAAATCTGTGTGGATTCTGATCATTGTCGGAGTGGGGGGTGTGTCAGCCGCCGAAGTTGTCGTAGTGGATGTTGGCGGGATCGACACCGAGCGAATCGAGCATCTTGTTCACGGCGTTGCTCATCGGGCCTGGGCCGCACATGTAGTATTCGATGTCCTCGGGCGATTCGTGGTCCTTGAGATATGTGTCGTAGATTACCTGATGCACGAAGCCGGGGGTGTATTTCACTCCTGCGGCATCGGCGGCCGGGTCCGGACGGTCGAGGGCGAGGTGGAACTTGAAGTTGGGGAACTCTTTCTCGAGCTGCAGGAAATCGTCGAGGTAGAACACTTCGTTGAGGGCGCGTGCGCCGTAGAAGTAGTTCATCACACGGTCGGTGGTTTTCAGTGTCTTGGTCATGTGCATGATCTGCGCGCGGAGCGGAGCCATGCCTGCGCCGCCGCCGATCCACATCATCTCGTTCTTCGAGTTGAAGATGGGATGGAAATCGCCGTAAGGGCCGCTCATGAGCACCTTGTCGCCCGGTTTAAGGGTGAAGATGTAGCTTGACGCGATGCCGGGGTTCACGTCCATGAATCCTACTTCGGGTTTGGGCTTGAACGGCGGGGTGGCTATGCGCACCGTGAGCATGAAGCGGTCGCCTTCGGCCGGGTAGTTGGCCATGGAGTAGGCTCGCACGGTGGTTTCGGGATTGACGCATTTGAGGTTGAACAATCCGAATTTTTCCCATGCCGGCAGGTATTCCTTGCCGATGGAATCTTTGTCGATGTCCTTGTCGTAGTCGATGTGGAAGGGTGGAATCTTGATCTGGGCGTACGAGCCGGGGATGAAGTTCATGTGCTCGCCCTCGGGGAGTGCCACGATGAACTCCTTGATGAAGGTGGCCACGTTGTTGTTCGACACCACGGTGCACTCGTACTCCTTGATGTCGAGCACTTCGGCGGGAACCTTTATGTCGAGGTCGTTCTTGACTTTTACCTGGCATGCCAGTCGCCAATTGTCCTTTATTTCCTTACGGGTGAAATGCACGGCCTCGGTGGGGAGGATTTCGCCTCCGCCTTCGGTGACGCGTACCTTGCACTGGCCGCAGCTGCCTTTGCCGCCGCAGGCCGAGGGGAGAAACACGTTTTCGGTGGCGAGAGCCGACAGAAGCGGGCGTCCGGATTCAACTTCGACCTTGCGGTCGTCGTTTATGGTGACGGTGACTTTCCCGGAGCTTACCAGATAGTGCTTGGCCACGAGAAGCACAATCACCAGCAGGAGTGTGATGACCAGGAAGATGCCTATGCCCGACAAGAGGGTGGCTCCCATTTGCGACATTATGAGTGGTGTCATATGGCGTGAGTGTTATGTCTGTGTTTTGTTTCAGCTGATGTTAGTTGTCAGATCTTTATGCCGAGGAAGCTCATGAAGGCTATGCCCATCAAGGCGCAAAGAATGAATGTTATGCCGATGCCGCGCAGCGGGGCAGGCACGTTGGAGTACGAGGCCACGCGCTCGCGGATGGCGGCGATGGCGGCGATGGCCAGAAGCCAGCCGAGACCCCATCCTGCGCCGGCGCATATGGCGGTGCCTACGCTTGAGAAGCCGCGCTGCTGCATGAACAGCGAGCCGCCGAGGATGGCGCAGTTCACGGCTATGAGCGGCAGGAAGATGCCCAGCGAGGCGTAGAGCGACGGGGAGTATTTTTCAACGGCCATTTCAACCAGCTGTGTCATTGATGCGATTACCGCGATGAACATGATCAGCGAAAGGAAGCTGAGGTCGACCTCGGCGAAATCGGATCCGAGCCAGCTCAGTGCGCCGGCCTGGAGCACGTAGGTCTGCAGCAGATAGTTGATAGGGAGAGTGATCACCAGCATGAATGTCACGGCCACTCCGAGTCCGAAGGCTGTCTTGACATTTTTCGACACGGCCAGAAATGAGCACATGCCTAAAAAGTAGGCGAACACCATGTTGTCGACGAAAATCGACCGGATGAACAAGTTTAAATTTTCCATCTGAGCTTGTTATGGAAGCTATGTGTTGTGTTTTGTTTAGCGGTTGGTTGGTTTGCGCCTGCCGTGGGGTGACCCCGGTGAGGCGCCGGGAGTGCTTCGGGTTATTTTTCCTGAAGGTCCTTGTTGCGCGAGCGGTGAACCCATATGATGCATGCCACCACAATCAGGGCCATCGGGGGGAGAATCATGAGGCCGTTGTTGGCGTAGCCTGCGTCGTAGAGGCACTGGGGAATCACCTGATAGCCGAACAGCGTGCCGCTGCCGAGCAGTTCGCGGAAGAAACCCACGATGACAAGGATGATGGTGTAGCCGATGCCGTTGCCCACACCGTCGAGAAATGACGGCCAGGGCTTGTTGCCCATGGCGAATGCCTCGAGGCGTCCCATGAGGATGCAGTTGGTGATAATCAGCGACACGAACACCGAGAGCTGTTTGCTCACGTCGTAGGCGTAGGCCATCAGCAGCTGGTTGACGATGATTACCAGGGCGGCCACCACAACGAGCTGCACGATGATGCGGATGTTGGTGGGGATGGTGTTGCGCAGAAGAGAGATTATCACGTTCGAGAAAGCGAGGACGGCAATCACCGAGATTCCCATCACGAGCGCCGGCTCGAGTTTGGCTGTCACGGCCAGGGCCGAGCAGATGCCGAGCACCTGCACGATCACGGGATTGTCCTTGGAGAACGGATTGAAAAATATGTCTTTGTTGCTTATTTTTTCTGCCATGGCGGGGTAGGGGATTATTTGCTGATGGTTTGGAGATAGGCTTTATAGGGCTGCAGGCAGTCGTCGAGCATGGCGCCCACGCCTTTCGATGTGATGGTGCCGCCGGAGATACCGTCGACATAATCCTCGCCGTTGGCGGGTTTAATGCCCTTTTTCAGCACTGCCACGGGGAGGAATTGCCCCTGTTTGAACAGCTGCTTGCCTTCGAACTGGTCGGTGAACGCCGGTTTGGTGATTTCGGCTCCCAGACCGGGGGTCTCGCCCTGATGGTCGAAGTATGCTCCGTAGATTGTGGAGGCGTCGGCGTCAAGTGCCACATAACCCCAGATAGGGCCCCACAGGCCCATGCCTGCGAGCGGAAGCACATATTTCACCGCCCCGTCGGGGAGGGTGCAGACGAATACCGGAAGTTTACGCTCCCCGTAGGGTTTCTTGGCTTCTTCGGCCACATTGACCGTGAAGGCGGCGTTGCCGTCGTCGGTCACCTGTCCGGCGGCGTCAACGATGAGCTGCCGGGTGATGCAGCTGTTGAATGTCTCCACCACTGTGGCGCGTTCGGTGGCCACATGCACCGATTGCAGAATCTGTCGCATCTTGTCGGCATCGGCGTTCTCCTGCTGTCTGTCCTTTAGCGACAGCGATGTGAAGGCCAGAGCCGCTCCAACAATCACTACCATTACCACTATGTAGACAATGGTGTAGACGTTGCTCTGTTTGTTGATCATATTATGGGTTGATGAAAGTCCTGGATTTGGGGTTGACTGTTAATTCTGTGCGCGTTTGAGGCGGCGACGCACGTTGGCCTCCACCACGCAGTAGTCGATGAGCGGGGCGAATGCGTTCATGAGCAGCACGGCAAGCATGGCGCCTTCGGGATAGCCGTTGTTGTATGTGCGGATAAGGATGGCCACCACGCCGATGAGGAATCCGTAGATGTACTTGCCCGTGTTGGTGCGGCACGATGTGACGGGGTCGGATGCCATGAACACTGCGGCGAACGCGAATCCGCCAAGGCAGAGCTGGTCGGCCACCGACAGGAAGGACGCCGGATAGGTCGGGGTGGCGAAGGTGTTGGCGATAAAGGCCATGAAGGCTCCGCCGGCGAACACCGACAGGATGATGCGCCAGCTTGCTATGCCGGTGAGCAGCAGGATGGCGGCTCCTATCAGGATGCAGAGCACCGATGTTTCGCCGAACGAGCCGGGAATCAGGCCGAGGAACATGTCGAGGGTCGAGATGGGCTCGTGGGTGAGGTTTGTCATGGCCTGGGCCACTTCGGCTGCCCCGGTAGCGCCTGAGGCTGCAATCTGTCCCAGAGGTGTGGCGCCGGTGAATCCGTCGGCCACCTGCCCTCCGAATCCGAAAGCGGGGTTAAGGGCGACAAACACGCTGTCGCCGCTCATTTTGGCGGGGTATGCGAAGAAAAGGAACGCGCGTGTCACCAGTGCCACATTGAAAATGTTGTCGCCTGTGCCGCCGAACACCTCTTTTACAAAAATCACGCTGAATGCGGTGGCCACGGCAATCATCCACAGCGGGGTCTCGATGGGGCAGATCATCGGAATCAGGATGCCTGTTACCAGGAATCCTTCCTGAATCTCCTCCTTGCGCCACTGGGCGACGGCGAACTCGATGCCGAGCCCCACGAGGTAGGACACCACGATGCGCGGCAGAACGGAAAGGAAGCCGTAGAGCATCAGCGACCAGAACGGAAATTCGGTGGCGCCGCATGCCAGCCAGTGCTGGTAGCCGGTGTTGTACATGCCGAAGAGCAGGCACGGCACGAGGGCTGCAATCACTATGATCATGGTGCGCTTGGAGTCCATGCTGTCATGGATATGCACGCCCGAGCGCGAGGTCTCGTTGGGGGTGAACAGGAACGTGTCGAAGCCGTCGAACACGGAGCGGAAGGCATGCAGCTTCCCTCCGTCCTCAAAGGCCGGACGCGCTTTGTCGAGAAGTTTCTTTAAAGCTTTCATATTTTGGTTGTTGCGGCGGAATTTTATTCAAGTTCTTTGCGTAGATAGTCAAGTCCTTCGCGAACTATGTGCTGCAGCTCGAGTTTCGAGGTGTCCACATATTCGGCCAGGGCGAAATCTTCCGGAGCCACCTCGTAGATGCCGAGCTGCTCCATGCGGTCGATGTCGCGTGACAGGATGGCTTTCACCAGATATTCCGGGAGGATGTCGATGGGGGTCACCTTGTCGTATTCGCCGCTCATGATCATGGCGCGGCGGCCACCGAGCAGACGGGCATCGGGACTGAAGAGGCGGTTGCGCAGGAAGTGGCCGGGGAACGAGCGGCTCACGCTCATTTTGGCCGGCGACACCGAGGCCCAACCCATGAACTCGTCGGCGTCGTCGCCTTCGGGTATGACGGTGACCTGGGTGTAGGGTGCGCGCAGATATCCTTCAGACCCAACGTTGAGGCCGGTGAGCACATTTCCTGAGATAATGCGGTGATGGCGGTTGTCCTGACGTATTTCCCCGTCGAGCAGCTGTGCTATGGAGGCGCCGATGAGGGTGCGGACCAGTTTCGGCTTGATGATTTCCGATCCGGTGAGAGCCACAACGGTGTGGGTGGGCACTGTGCCGGAGAGTGCGAGCGCGCCGATGCGCTGAAGTGTGTCGAAGCCGAGGGTCATTACGGTCTCGCCCTTGTTGACGGGCTTTACGAGCCCGATCACCGTGCCTGCATTTCCGGCGGGGTGGGGGCCGCTTACACGCACTTCCTCAGCCTCGGTGCCCTGCGGGAATTCCTGATCGGGGCGCAGCGACACGTACACTTTGCCATTGGTGAGCAGAGATAGCAGTTTCACGCCGGCGGCAAGCTGTTTCTGCTCGTCGTCGGTCAGGTTGGTGCGGTTCTCGGCAAGCGGGGCGGAATCGAAGCCGGCTACGAAGATGTCGCGGATGTCGGCCTCCGGGTTGGTCACGATGGCATAGGGGCGCTGGGCGGTGAGTGCCCACAGTCCCGACTCAAGCAGCAGGGCCTTGGCCTTGGCCGGGTCGGTGAGGGCGCCGTCGGTGTTGAATCTGGCCGGCTGTTCGCCTTCCACGGCTATTTCCACGCGGAGAATCTTGCGGCGTTCGCCACGCACCACGGCTTTCACGGTGCCTTGTGCCGGAGATACGATTTTGAGCTCCGGATGTGTCTTGGAATGGAAAATGGCCTGGCCGGCAAGCACTTTGTCGCCTTCGCGGACGTCCATCTTGGGTACTATGCCCTGAAAGTCGTCGGGCACTATGGCAACGGTGGTGACCGGTTTCACTGTAATGTCGCGAGGGTCGGACACCGCACCTTCCAGGTGGAGGTCAAGCCCTTTTTTTACTTTTATCCCGATACTCATTGACGTAGCTTCTGGGTGTTTTATTATTAAGGTGTTCTGACTGGCAGACGCCAGTATTAAGGAAAAATTTCCACAATTATTTTTTGTGCCCACAAAGGTAGCTATAATTTTTGTCACTTCTTATTAAAATGTGCAAAAAAATCAACCGAATTCTTGTCGGGATATATTTAAATGAGAAATACGCCGTTTAAGAATCGGATTGCTGTTTAAGCCTTACGCGGAAAATTGAAATTGTGGTGGCATCCAATCACTTCCCAAATGGGGTGGCAGAGTGCAGCGGAGGTGGTCTCCTGGCGTGTTGCCGTGCGGGCACACGGGCTTGGACACCTTGTGTTGCCAAAAGTGCATATGTTTAAAATCATCATTAAAAATTTTGTCAGAATAAAATATAATGATAATTTTGCATTTAGCTTTTGCGATGGAGAACCTTGCCAGTCTTGCCCTACGGCGGTTTCCGGATGTCGTTTGCCGCTTCCGGCTCTCTGGTTCGGGCTATGGCGGTGGTGCTGCGGCACCCATTCAGTTTAGTGCCATGAAATGCGTTATGAAATTGCAATAGTTGCTGCCCCATGGTGTGCGGGCGTAATCTGTAATCAGCATTACATCGACATTCAGGCTCCTGCAATTCCCCTTTGCCCCTGGGTGTCCCCTGCTTGTCGGGACATGAGGATCGAAGGGAGTCCGCGCATACTGACGGAAGGGGCGCGCAGTAGATATTTGAATAAAACTATCATTATTAATAACATCTTTAACAAAAAAAGTCCTTATTTAAAAAAAATTATGGAAGCTCAAAAGCCCAAAACAGCTACACCGAACGTGAAACCCGGTAGCAACGTACGTGGTATCAAGAACGCCTTCTTGGTAATCATCGCCTGCTTTGTAGTGGCAGTTTGCCTGTTCCTCTTCGTATTCGGCCATCCCAGCCATTTCGACGCTGAAGGATTCGACGGTATCTCCATGTGGTTTGCCGGTGACGAATTTGCAAAGGCTCATCCCGTTGACCTCATCGGTACAGTGTTCAAAGGCGGTATCATCGTGCCTGTCCTCCAGACTCTCTTCCTCACCGTTATCGTTCTCTCTGTAGAGCGCGCTATCGCCCTGAAGAGCGCTAAAGGCACCGGCAGCATCGCCAAGTTCGTAGAGTCTGTCAAGAAATGCCTTGCAACCAACGACATCAAGGGCGCCCAGGCTCTCTGCAACAAGCAGAAAGGTTCTGTAGCCGCTGTCGTAGCCGCTGCCCTCAACCGTTACGAGGAGATGGATCGCAACACCGTTCTCTCCAAGGAGCAGAAAATCGCCACACTTCAGAAGGAAGTTGAAGAGGCTACCGCCATCGAGATGCCCTCGCTGCAGCAGAACCTCCCCATCGTGGCCACCCTCACCACTCTCGGTACACTCGTCGGTCTTCTCGGAACCGTGCTCGGTATGATCAAATCGTTCCAGGCTCTGTCCGCATCCGGTGCCCCCGACTCGTCGGAACTCTCCACCGGTATCTCTGAGGCTCTTGTGAACACCGCTTTCGGTATCGCCACCGGTGCTTTCGCTGTAATCTCCTACAACTTCTACACCAACAAGATCGACAACCTCACCTACGCTATCGACGAAATCGGTTTCTCTATCGTACAGTCGTTCGCAGCTACCCACTAATCCCCTGTTTTCCTCAACAACAGTTTATTCACAATTAATAACAAAAGGAAAATATGGGAAAAGTAAAAATTAAAAGAAAGAGTACCCTCATCGACATGACCGCGATGAGCGACGTAACCGTTCTTTTGC
>DBFWRP010000254.1:0-5303 GCA_048222005.1 Muribaculaceae bacterium
ACCCTACAAAATGGTGGGGGGTAAAACGCAACCCTTACCACCGATGCTCCATAGCATCGGCGCATACTGAATCACCGTTCCTGACAGTTTATACATGGCTGCGTTCTGGATATGTCTCGTAAGGCAGAAAAATCAAATTTAAGGCAGCGGAATTTTGCGCATTTCTCAATGAAGGGTTACACCGGAAAGTGCAGCCGTTGCGAAGCGTAAACGCTGCAACATTAGCTGACTGCAAAATAAGTGTATTTTTTACTCTTATCCAAAATTTTGGTTAATTTTTTGCCTTTCATTCCAAAAAAAGTTGGCAAAAAGTCCGCAAGCTCCCTCTTATCTTACCATCACCTCATTACACCTGTTTACCCTGCCGATGCACGGCCGCTACCTCTTCGAGGTGCGCCTCCCACTACACACTACTCACCCCATGATGCGCTTCGCTTTCATGGGGCTCACCACGGCATATCGCCTCCGGCGATACCATCCGGATGGATGGTCAGTGGAGGATGCGCCAGGGGGAGGGATAGGGGTTGTTGGCGCGGTTGCCGAGGTTGTTGACGAAGCCGAGGGGGAGGCCGCCGTGGGTGAGCAGCACCCATCCGCGCGGAGCATCGAATCCGCCGAGCGATTCGCGGCGCAGGAAGGCAAGTGCCGTGTCGCGGTCTACATCCACCTGCGGGAAAGCACCGTCGCGGAGCGCCTTCGACAACGCCAGCCCCTGAGCCGGCACGAGCTTGCCACCTTTCAGCCGCCCGGCATCCACACCGCGCAGAATCAGGTCGAGCGCACCGTCAAGCTCCCTGAACAGAGGTTCATATCGCCGTGCCACAGCCTCAACGGTCTCGCCGTCGCAGCCTGGCACGGCCACAAAATCGCCGTCGAGCCATTCGGCAAGCATGCCGGAGGCCTGTGCAGGCATCACAGCGCACGCATCGGCTTTTCCTCTCTTATTGGGACATCCTTTCGGCATGTGATTCCGCCCTGCCGCCTGTTTCGACGCCTTACGCCCTGACACTTCAACGGGCGTACGAGGCTCATATTCGCCGGGCTTGCGCAGCACCGCCATGAACAGCCCCTCGCCACGCACGCGTCCGGGCAGAAAGCGCATCATTCCCCGGTCGGTCACAATGCCGGAGCCGGCGGCCGCAAGCGGCACTTCCACCCGGATTGCACCCAACTCCCGCTCCATGCGCTCCACCATCCGTTCGTTCTCAATGCGGTTGAACGTGCATGTGGAGTAGATGAAAAATCCGCCGGGAGCAAGAGCCGGCCACAGATTCTCCACAATCTCCCACTGTCGTGCGGCACACTCGGCCACCAGCGCGGGAGTCCACTGCGTGCGTGCCGTCTCGTCCTTGCGCATCATCCCCTCGCCGGAGCATGGCACATCGGCCGCAATGATGTCGAACCATCCGCCGAGACGCCGGAAACGCGCCGTGTCGCCACGGCTCACGGCCACATGCGGATGCCCCCATTTCTCCACATTCTCCTTCAGCACTTCGGCACGCCGGAAGTCAAACTCATTTGCCACCACAAGCGCATCGGCCGGCAATGCATCGATGGCAGCGGTGGTCTTGCCTCCGGGGGCGGCGCAGGCGTCGAGATAGCGCAACGGGGCGTCGCTGCCGCCGGAGAGCAGACCCGCCACATGCCCCACCACATGGCCAAGAATCATCGACGATGCATCCTGCACATAGTAGGCGCCCTGATGCATGGCGGGGTCGTGGGTGAAATCGGGACGCTGAGGCAGATAGAACCCTGCGGGACACCAGGGCACGGGGTCGGAGGCGGCACATGCCAGTACCGGCGAAAGCGAGGTGTCAGGACTTCTGCGCCGGTTGATGCGCACCGACACCACGGGCGGGGTGGTCTCCAGCGTGTCCACGAGTCCGTCGGAAAGTAGGGGAAGATTGTCGGCTATGAACCGGCGGTAGTCGTTGCTGACAGGTTGCATGGCGTGTGATTTTATTTGGAGCCCGAGGCCGGCTGCGCCTCAGCGCCGGCCGGTTGCGGTGTCTCCGACGGATACTGCACCCTGGCGTGATACATGCTTCGCAGGCGCGAGATGAACGTTTCCTTTATATCCTTTATGTCGCGGAACGACAGGGGCGACTCGTTGTGCAGCCCGTCGGCCACCTGCCCGTCGATCAGCCTGTTCACCAGGTTGCTGATGGCCTCGGGTGAATGGTCGGTGAGCGAACGCGACGCTGCCTCCACCGAGTCGGCCATCATGAGCACCGATGCCTCGCGGGTCTGGGGGTTGGGGCCGGGATAGGTGAACGGTGCCGGATCCACCTCGCTGTCGGGGTGGTTGCGGCACTCCATTGTGTAGAAATATTTTGCCCGTCCACGGCCATGATGCTGCGCGATGAGGTCGCGCACGGCCTTGGGCAGTTTGACCTTTTCGGCGCGACGCAACCCATCGGTGATGTGGCGCACGATTATGCCTGCGCTCTGCACCGGCGTCAGGGCGTCGTGGGGGTTCACGCCATACTGGTTTTCGGTGAAGAAGGCCGGATTGTCAATTTTGCCGATATCGTGATAGAGGGCGCCGGCCCTGACAAGCTGCACGTTCGCACCGATGCGGTGGGCGGCCTCGGTGGCAAGGTTGCTAACGGCCATGGAGTGCTGGAACGTGCCGGGACACTCGCGCGACAGCTCGCGGATGGTGTGGTTGTTGATGTCCGACAATTCCACGAGGGTCACGGTGGACACCAGTCCGAACAGTTTCTCCACCACAAATATCAGAATATAGGCGAACGATATGAGCACGGCATTGATGCCGAAATAACCGATAAGACGCCAGGACAGCGCCCCGAGCGTGCCGGCCATCATCAGCTCGAAGCCGACGTAGGACGCCACATAGGCCACGAACCCCACCAGCGCCGACCGCAACAGCTGGCTGCGGCGTGAGAGATCGCGCAGTGAGAACAGCACGAATGTGCCTGCCACCATCTCCACCGACACGAATTCGAGCGGATAGGAGGCGGCCACGGCACACAGCAGCACCTCGATCACATAGCTGAAGAACGCCGTGCGCGAATCGTAGAACACGGCCACCATTATGGGCAATATTGCCAGCGGCACTGTGTAGATGCCGCTGCGGAACACCTTCGACACCAGCACCGTGAAGATAAGGAACACCACAAGCAGCAACAGCGGCAGCAGCACAAGCTTCACACGCTGCATCCCTCCTGGCAGATAGAAGTACATATAGGTGTAGAGCATCCCCAGGAGCAGCATCACGAAGATGGCTTTCCCGGCATAGGAGTTGATGCGCTGCGAGCGGTCGAAGCTGCTCTGCTTGTCGAGCATCAGTTCATACGTCTTGAGCACCTGATAAAGCTGCGGCGTGACAATCTCGGCCGGCCCGATGATTTTCTCCCCTTTCTGAATGAGCCCCACACCGGCCACAACGGGCTGCAGAAGGCTTTCGCGGTATTGCCGCGTGGCTTCGCGGTCCTCCACGATGTTGGGCAGAATCAGGGCCGAGAGCCCGGCGGCCTGAAACGCGCGGTGCTCGTCGGCACCGCTCATAAGGCTGTCGATATACGCATATGCTCCACGCTGCGACAGATAATTCGAGGTCTTGCGTGTAACGTTCACGTTGTTTTCATTAAACTTCACCTCGGTGAGCTCACCGCGTGCAATGAGCGCCGCCGTAGCCGCGTCGACTATGCCCTGACGGTACACCCGCGCCAAGGCCGACTCAAGCCTGCCGCGCAGATGCCGGGGGATAGAATCGGCAGCAGCGATGCGCGCCATCACCTGACGCGCCTGCGCGTCGTCGCGCCTGAAGATGGGCACAAGCGAGTTGTCGATACTGTCGGTCATGCGTTTCACTGTAGCCGAATCGCGGTAGACCGGTATGTCGAACGGTGCCCGCAGCAGCGAATAGGCCCACGGGCGGTTCTCCTCGTAGGTGTAATGATTGCGGGTCATGCGCGGCATGAAATAGACAATCATAGTGGCCGCCGCCACAAACGCCAGCGCCAGATAAACCTTGTTTTTAGTCTGCGACTTCATAAACTGAGCAGTCAGAATAATTTTTCAGATTCGCGCCACCTTTTCAATGCCGTTGATTTTGCGGATTTTGGCGCAGAGGGCATCCACCTCGGCCACGTCGTTCACCAGCACAGACATGTCGGCGTGGAACACCTCCTTGTCGGCGCGGATGTCGAGCGAACGGATATCGTAGGTGAGCTGCTGCGAAATCAATTGGGCAAGGTCGTGCAGGATGCCGTGGCGGTCAATCCCCTCGATTCCTATGCTCGCGAGGAACTTCGACTCGCCCACATCCCATTTCACCGACAGGATGCGAGGCCCGTAGCTGGCCTTTAGCATATTGGCACGCGGACAGTCGAGGCTGTGCACCGTCACCGTGCCGTCGTCCTCTATGAACCCGAGCACACTGTCGCCCGGGATGGGATTGCAGCATGGCGAGAAGTTAAAGTTGCTCTCGCCGTCCTGCTGCATATGCAGCACATAAGTCTGTTTCGGGTCGATTTTCGGGCGCTCCGAAGCCTTGACGGCCGCATCGGCCCCGGCGGTGTCCTGCCCGGCATCGTTGCGGCGCAGCAGCTTGTTGAGCAGGCGCTTGGACACCGAACTCTGCTTGTTGCGGAGGGTTTTCACCACATAATCGTTGAGCACAATCTCCTGATTGCCCAACTGCAGATACAGGGCATCGCGGCTCGGAGCCTTGAACAGGCCCATCACCTTGGTGATGGCCACATTGTTGTCGGTGATGCCGTTCTCCTTTAGGAACTTGGTGAATATCTCACGCCCGGCGGCTATGGCAGGCTGCTGCTGCTTGCGCAGGGCCGCGCGCAGACGGGTCTTGCCGTTGGCCGTGGCAAGGAAGTCGATCCACTCCGGTTTGGGGGTCTGGCTCTGCGAGGTGAGCACCTCCACCTGGTCGCCCGACTTGAGTTTCTGGCTCAGTGGCACCAGCTTGTGGTTTACTTTCCCTGCAATGCAGTGACACCCCATCTGCGAGTGCAGGGTGAAAGCCACGTCGAGCACGGTGGATTCCATCGGGAGCGTCAACAGCTCACCTTTGGGTGTAAAGACCACTATCTCGGATGCGAACAGATTTAATTTCAGGGTATCGAGGAAGTCGAGGGCATTCGGCTCAGGATTGTCGAGTATGTCCTTGATTGTATGCAGCCATGCATTAAGCTCCGATTCCTCGTCGCCCTCGCCGACCTTATATTTCCAGTGGGCGGCAAAGCCTTTCTCGGCAATCTCGTCCATCCGTTTGGAACGTATCTGCACCTCCACCCAGTTGCCGTCGGGACCCATCACGG
>DBFWRP010000255.1:0-1304 GCA_048222005.1 Muribaculaceae bacterium
CGAGGCTGCACATGCTGTGGGTGATGCCCTCGATGGCGTCCTGGATGGGGTGGGCAAAGTCGTACATCGGGTAGATGCACCACTTATTGCCCTGACGGTGATGCTCGGCGTACTTGATACGGTAGATGGCCGGGTCACGCATATTCATGTTGGGGCTGGCGAGGTCGATTTTAGCGCGGAGGGTCTTTTCGCCCTCCTTGAACTCGCCTGCACGCATCCGGCGGAAGAGGTCGAGGTTCTCTTCCGGGGTGCGGTCGCGCCACGGAGAGGGACGGGAGGGCTTGCCTGCGTCGCTGCCGCGGTACTCGCGCATCTCGTCGCGGGTCAGGTCATCGACATACGCCTTGCCCTCGAGGATGAGCTTTTCGGCATACTCATAGCACTTGTCGAAGTAGTCGCTGCCGTAGAAGATGCCGCCGTTGGGGTCGGCACCCAGCCAGTGCAGGTCCTCGATGATGCTGTTGACATACTCCTCACCTTCACGGGCGGGGTTGGTGTCGTCGAGGCGGAGGTTGAACTTGCCGCCGTACTGGTTTGCGATGGACCAGTTGATATAGATCGCCTTGGCGCTGCCGATGTGCAGATAGCCATTGGGCTCCGGCGGGAAGCGGGTATGGATCTCGCTGATTTTGCCTTCGGCGAGGTCGGCGTCAATGATCTCAGTCAAAAAGTTTTTATCTGCCATAGTGGCGTTCCCCCTGTCAGGGCATAGCAAGCCCGGAATTACACTTTTGATACCCCTTATAATACACTATTTCCCGCTTTCCTTCAAGGTGGAAAGCCGAAGTTCCACCTGTTTTCGGCGTCGTTTTGCGAAAAAGCTTTCCCTGTCTCCCGCTTTTTGCAAAAAAGGCGAAATTCATGCTTGACATTCCGCACAGAATCTTATATAATAATCAAGCATTCAGCGAATGCGACAGATAGATAGGGGTATAGCTCAGTTGGTAGAGCAGCGGTCTCCAAAACCGCGTGCCGTGAGTTCGAGACTTACTACCCCTGCCACAAGCGCACAGAGAGTACTCTGTGCGTTTTGTTTTTGTATTTTTCCCTGAATGTCGGACTTTCCCAAACTTTTTTGACATTTTCTGAAATTCATGCTTGACAACAGCGCGTTTCTCAGGTATAATAACACACGTTCCAGCGGTCAACCGCCAGAAACGATGCACTTGAGCGATCATGGCCCGGTAGCTCAGTTGGTTAGAGCACCAGCCTGTCACGCTGGGGGTCGTCGGTTCGAGCCCGATCCGGGTCGCCATTTGCTGCTATAGCTCAGTTGGTAGAGCGCATCCTTGGTAAGGATGAGG
>DBFWRP010000256.1:0-1135 GCA_048222005.1 Muribaculaceae bacterium
AACGTGCCAGAATCTCCCTGCGCAGACGCGCCATGTCGCCCAACGTATAGGCCGGATCGATGTCCGTCATAGTCAGCGAATAGCCATAAAGTTCATGAAAGGTGACCCCGACCTTGACCAAAACCTTCAGTCCCGGCGATAAAGTCCGCCCCGTCTCCCGTTCGAACATGGGTTTCAGCAGCCGGTACATCCCGGCCCAAATCACACCGCGAGCTTTGGCCACCAAGTCACGGCCGTTCACGGACTTCTGCACGAACTCCAGATAACAATGGCCGTTGTAAGCCTCGCGTACCTCGCTCAGTTCGGCCTGCAACCAATATTCGGCCTGCAACGTACGTTCCAGCGTACCGCGCACCAGCCCATTCAATTCATATAGTGTCAATGCCTCCATCTCAGTCTTCCAAATAAGCTTGCAGCCCCCGTTGCGAACCGATGTAGGCACCGCCTGCCATCTTGTCACCGACGTAGAACACGGCCGACTGGCCGGGTGTCACAGCCGAAGCCTTCTCCTTGAAACGCACCAACCACAAATTCTCGCCGCCTCCTTCTTCCGGAAACCGGTTTTTCACTTGGCGTACACTGCACGGTATCGGACGGCTGCGATAACGGATACGCACGGAAAGCTGCCCGTCGGCCCAATCGGCCTCGGACGAGATGCGCCCCCCGCAAACCAACATGGCACACGCCTCAAGATTTTCCGCATCGCCCAGCATCACCGTATTCTTCCGGGCATTCAGCCTCAACACGTAGGCCGGCTTGCCCAAGGCGATGCCCAAGCCCTTACGCTGCCCCACCGTGAAATACGGAAAACCGCAGTGCGTACCGATGACGCGCCCCTGTACGTCGACAAACTTGCCTTCGCCCACGCGCCGATCCAAATCGGGCACTTGCTCCCGTAGGAACTCACGGTAATCCTTGTCTATGAAACAGACCTCCATCGACTCTCCGCCGCGGGCTTTCATCTCAAATCCTTTCCGTGCCAGATAGCCCCGCACGTCTTCCTTCCGCAGTGCACCCAAAGGGAAAATACAGCGCGACAACACGTCCTGCCCCAGTCGCCAAAGGAAATAGGACTGGTCTTTCTTCCCGTCCACACCGCAATACAATCCGTAACGGCCGCTTTCTTCCTTCACCC
>DBFWRP010000257.1:0-5459 GCA_048222005.1 Muribaculaceae bacterium
GTTGGTGTCGATGCGGTAGTTAAGAATCGGCCTGTGGGGATAAATAAGAACCGGTGGCCGCTGCCACCGGTTCCGGTCTACCAGTTCAATCTTTCTGTTCTTATTGTCGTACCGTAAAAGGTTGCGTTTTGCGGTTCCGCAGTGTGGCGGAATCAGAGTTGTATCAGTTTCACATCCGGTTTGTCTGAGCTGAATGTATGCCCTTCCCACGTGACGCTGCCCGGGGCATAGAACACCGCTCCGGCAATGCCGAGCCGTTTGTTAACCACAATCTGGCACTGGGGCGTATTGGCCACTATCTCAATCTCTGCAGGGTCGAGATGCTGCAGTGCCATTGGAGAGGCGATACCCGGAATGACCACGTAGGCGTAATTGTCGCCGTCAGCCTTGTCGCCGTGGCTTATGGCGAAGTTGAACACCGGTTTGCTTACCTGTTCGGTGGACTGGTTGAAGTTTATCCGGGCCCAGTTGCCGGTCTGCGTGGTGTTCCGCAGGTCGATGTTTGCCTCGTCGGGGAGATAGTAGGCCACCTTCCCCTGCCATACGTAGCCCTTGAACGGCCCGGTGTAGCGCGATTCGGGTGCAAGCCTTGTGGTGGTGCTGTCAGACATCAGAAAGACATCCGATGTGAGGTGGCACTGGTTCAGTGTGGTGAAAAGCGAGTCACCTTTAATTCCGGCGCCGAGGCACACCACCTGACGGTCAAACATGAACCATGACTTGCGGGCGCTTACCCCGTAATCGTCCATAGCATATGCCATGACGCCGTTGAGGCCGTCGGATGCACCTTTCACAAAGTCGGAACATCCGTCAACACCCCATTCGTGCGGATTGTGCTTCTCCCCCGCAGGAAGCGTGGTGCCGGGAATGCGGTCCCACTCCCACACAGGGAATATGTCGGTGTATTCATCGCCAGCAACGCGGATGCAGGTTGCACCCTCGCTCAGATATAGTCCCAGCAGGTTCTCGCCGTTTCCGCTTTCCGACCGGCACGTCTGGTTCGACACGGCACGTACCGAGAAGTCGTAGCGGGGCTGGTTATGGAGCATGTAGTCGGAGGTATGGAACATGGTGTTGCGCGCCTTGCGGCCTGCCGATGCATTGCCTGTGGCGAACCGTTTGGCAATCTGCGCATATTCGTCGGCATGCGCCGGGTCGAGTGCGCTCATGCGGGCAAACAGGTCCTCCGATGTGCCACCGTCGAGCATCTTGGGGCGCGATACGGAGCGTCCGCATACGCTGAAATCCATGTGCCGTCCGCGGAATACATTCAGGTAAGTGTCGCGCACAAACCGTGAGAACAGCTCCACCTTGTCGTCCGGCATGGCAAAACGTGTGCCTGTAAGCATGGGCGCTATTTTTGAGATGTTGTCGATGAACACCGTGCCGTAGCCGCCTATGTACAGCTGTCGTTTATGCTGCTGGTACGAGAGGTCCTCGCGTATCCCCTCGAAATCGGTGATGCGCACCGGCTCGAAAAATTCGTTTACGTTGGTGGTGACAATCGAGTCGTTCTTCATCACGCATCCGCGCACAATGTGGTGGATGGATATGTCCTGCTTGTTGGCGCCGGTCCATTCGCGCGGATCGCTTGCTGCCATCATGTCCATCAGACCCTGCAGAACATTGGCCGACGGTTTTTGCGGCGCACCTTCAAGCAGCGCCAGTATGTCGCCCATTACTTTGGGGGCGGCAATCTGGTTGTACCACCAGTTGAACGAGGTGGGGTGGTGCTTGTTCCATGCGCGTATCGATGCGTCGATGGCGCGGAACAGTACCGGGTGTCCGTAGTAGGAGGATGCGGTGTTGGCAAAGGCAGTGCACATGCGTTTCACATTGTTCAGATGTTTCAGCGGATCCCAGTTGGTGCGGAAACGGCAGGCATAATCAATGTCGGGCCATGTGCCTTCCGGGGTCATGAGTTTCATCAGCGAGCATGCGTTCTGGTCAAGCTTTTCTGTTGCGATGGAGGCGAAAACCTGCTCGCGTATGCGCTGCAGCACGCGCTCGTAGTCGTCGGCAGGTTGCGGAACCGGTGCATTCGACCGTTGTCCTTGCGTCGGGTCGAAGAAATTCACATACGAATGGTGGGCAAGCTCCACGCGCCCCTCGATGGTGAGGGCTACGGGTTTGCCTGCATTGCTGAACACTTCCGACACAATCGAGATTGTTTCGGCCTTGCGGCCTTCAGGATGATAGGATATGCGCACTGTGCCGCTTTGTCCGGGCGCATACTCCTTGTCCGACCATTTGGCCGCGGTGCATCCGCATCCGGTTATCACGTCCTTGATTACAAGCGGGGCGTTGCCGGTGTTGGTGAACCGGAAGTCGTGGCTCACCTTGCCGTCGGCCTCGGATATAACTCCGAAATCGTGCGAGTGATGCTCGAAGCTCAGCTCCTGTGCCAGGCCGGCGGTCTGACACAGGATGAGAGCTGCAAGTGTGATTATATGTTTCATTCTAAAGCGGGGTTAGGAGTGGAGAGATGCCGCATGGCATTACTCTATTTCTATGAGCGAAACGTTCTTGATGTAGTGGGTCTGCGCGGTGAGGTCTTTTGCAAAGAAGATTACACCGATTCCGGTGCTGAAATCCACATTGCCAGCAGAAATCTGCGAAAAATCAACTTCAAGAGTCTTTGTGGTGTAGTCGGCCTCCGTTTTCTCCACTTTTGCGGCAGTATTGCCTGCAACTGCGAAATAAGCATTTGAAGTGAAAGTGCCCTCTTGTCCGCGCATTACAGCAACTTGGATATCAGTTCCGCCTTTTACGTCAAATTTGAGCTGGTATTTGTGCTGTGTACCAATGCCGTTGGGTGAACGGAAGTAGAGCCCACGCTGATACCAGTTACCGCCATTTGTGGTAATTACGGCTTCATCATTTTCAATGGTGATGGTTGAGCTGTTACCCGTACCGGCGATAAGGGCGTTCCAGCCTTCTTGGGCGCCTGACAAGCCGGTTATGGGAGTCAGGGTTTTGCCAGTGAATTTTCCATCTGCTACAGAGATAAGCTCAAGATAATTGCGGGTTAATTCTCCGCTTTCATTCTCTGTTGCATTTCCGTCATTTGTCCAGTCGGTTCCGTTTACAACGCTCGATTCGATGTTTACAGTCTGGTCGGCATTTACAGTGAGTTTGAAGCGTTTTACTGTGCCTTCATTGAACGCGATTTCGCCGGTTGGCTTGTAGGTATAGCTGTCAGAGCCGATGGTGATTGCAAAAAGCTGCTCACCGGCTGTGGTGGTTTGTGCCGGAATGAATGCCATGAACACAGATTTGTCGGTTGCTTTGTGCATGGTCACGTCGGTTGCAGCACCTGCAGCTACACCTTCGTCGGTGTTTGCAGTCCAAGTCAGATTGGGCTTGATGCCCCGGAGCTTGAGGTTGGTGGCGTTTACGCCAAGAGCACCTGCCATCTCTACATAAACCAGAGTCATGCGGGGGGTGAAGGTAAGGCTGGCAGTTGGGTTGGCCTTGCTGACAGTGGCTTTCGAGGTCATGAAGTTGGATGCGTTGAAGTTTCCGGCCTCAGTCTGGTTGGTGTTGATGCTGAAAGTTACATTGTCCGATGCGCCTTCCACATAGGGCGTGTATGCAGTGAGCGTGGCATCAGTGTTAAACTGGAATGTGATGGGAGTCTCGGTGGTGAGGCTTGTGCCGTCGGCCGATACTGTGAACTGCGCATTGGTTGCGGATGCTCCGCCGGTGGCCGAAACGCCGATCTTATCGCCGGCAATAAAGGTGGTTCTAAGCACATTTCCGGTTTCAGAGGTGACGGTACGCGACAGCACTACCGGTTCGCTGATGCTGAGTGTGATGGCCTGATTTTCGGCAGGATTCACGGGCGCGTTCTCTTCCGAGCACGATGCTAGAAGAAGTGTGCTGGCTGCTATGAATGCAAATTTTTTCATGATAATATTCTGTTTTATGATTTTTTTTTGAGATAGATGTGTGTCTGTTTTTATTTCCAGGTGATGTCGTCAATCCAGAAGTCGATGCCGGCGGCGTTCGACGAGATGTAGAGTGTCACCAGTTTCAGCATGTCGGCATCAGGTTCTGTCCATGCGGTCTGGGGGTTGCCGTTGTGGGTGGTGGATACTTTTGACATGTCGAACTCAAGTGTGTACTGGGCATATTCCTCAGAGGGCACCTGATAGTAGATGGTGGTCACGAGGTCGTCGCCTTTGCGCAGTGCCACAAAATTGTCCTTGCCTGCGGCATCCTTCATGTATGCGCCGATGCGGAGCTGGTTGCCTTTCATGTTTTCGGCAAACGACGAGCGGGCGGTGAAGGTGAGGGTGTAGACACGTTTCTCGGGGTTTGCTGCGGCGTAATAGTAGGCGCCGTTATGCCATTCGAGACCGGTTTTGCCATCCTGAAGCACGCGTTTGATGTGCATCACTTTGTCGCGGTCGCCGTCGGCGGTGATTTCCAGAATATCAGTTTCGTAGAGGTGGAAGAGATACCAGCCCGGGGCGGTGATCTCCTCTTTGTTCTTGCTGATTGCTATGGGATTGAAGTTGGAGAAGTCCTGCAGCGGCATGAGGGGGTCTGGCTCAACCAGTTCGCCTGAACCTTCAACGTGGTCGGGGTCTTCCTGCCAGGGTTTCACTTCGAGGTCGGATGAGAAGACCACAACGTCGTTCTGGTCGCCGATGCCGATGCGGAATTTCTTGATCAGACCCTCGCTGAGAGTTACAGGAGCAGTGGTGGTGAATGCATATGATTCATCGCCGAAGTCGAGGGTGAGCAGGCGAGTGCCCTGTGCCACTGTCTGGGCCGGAACAGCAGCCCAATAGGACAGACCGTCGTCGCTGCGGCCCCACATCTTCACTGTGGTGTTTTCGCCGGAGGCGCTCACTGTGTTTGCAATCATGTCCCAAATGGCTGTGCCAGCCACATTGCACACTGCCGCGCCCTTGAGCGCGCCGGCCTGCGATGTCACAACCTCAAGTTGCACCACGGCAAGCCTGTGCTGGAAGATGAGAGTCACGGGCGATTCGGAGCCGGTGGGTATGCCGAGGGTGGAAGCTGTCATGAAGTCGGATGCATTGAACAGCTCGGGGGTGGACTGGTCGGCTCCTACGGCGAAGCTTACAGTCTGGCCGTTCTGTCCCGGTGTGTAGGGGTAGTAGGCATGGAAGTCGGCCGTTGTCCCGCCGGCTGCGTTGTAGAAGATGCCGCTGCCGGCTTCGGCCTGGAGTTGTCCGTCGTTTCCAACGATGAAGGCCACGTTGGAGCCGGTGGCACCCTTGACGCCGTAGATGCCGATACGGTCGCCGGCAATGAATTCGGTGCTGTTGTCGGGGTTTGTCACGGAACGGTTCAATACAGTGCTGATCTTGAAGTTTACAGGCTGGCCTTCGCCGGGAGCCGGTTCTTCTGTAAGTTCGTTGCTGCACGCGCTCATTAGGATTGTTAACCCGAGAAAGAGGGGGATGTGTTGGTAATCCATAACG
>DBFWRP010000258.1:0-1217 GCA_048222005.1 Muribaculaceae bacterium
GTTCCACAATGGGAACTCGGAGCAGGAGGGAGCGCTGTCCGCACTTACGCACCCGGAATGGTTCATCGGAGACGGTGCCATCGACGAAATATGCGACCTCGGCAACCGCGAATGCGTAGACTACATCAAAAAAACGCTGGCATCCAAGCTGAACGAGTTTCACATTCCCGGCTATCGCTCGGACTTCTCACCTGTCGCACTATCCAGCAACAAGATCAACCGCCACAAGTACGGCGTGGATACCGCCTACTGGAACTATATCGGCTTCTATGAGATTCTGGATTACCTGAAGGCGAATGTGCCCGGCTTCACCTATGAGAACTGCTGCGGAGGCGGCTACTACAAGGACTATGCCACCATGTCCTACACTTCCAATATCTTTTCGACCGACACCTACCGCGTGATTGATGCAAGACGTACCTTCTACGACACCTCATTCTGCCATCCTGCCTGTCAAATCGCACCGCAGATTTCCTTCTCGGATGCCAATCCCGCTATCTGGGACTCTTTTGCGCTCCGAAAGCAAATGACCTACGGATACATATACCGTTCGGTCATGCTGGGCGCTATGTACGTCAACCTCGACAGCCCCGTGTACCGTATGAACCGTGAGGAATCCGCGTTCCTTGCGCGGCAGATTCAGATATATAAGCAGTGGATCCGCCCGCTGGTCGTGAACGCAGAGCTCTATCACACGACAGACCGCCCGGATAATATTCACTGGGACGCGACGCAATACTACGATCCGTCAACAGGCAAGGGCATCCTGTATGTGTTCCGACCGGATAATGACATTACCAGCGAAACCTTCCGGCTGTACGGTCTTGATCCGGATGCGTTTTACTATGTCCGAAGCGAAGAAAACAAAAAAACCGCCCGCTTCTCCGGCACGGAGCTGATGGAAAACGGCATTACGGTTTCCTGCGACCGCATATACTGGTCTGATCTTCTGTACATCCAGCGTACCGACGTTCCGGTCGATGCGTCCAATATTGCATGGGAGAACGAGATGCTTCCACTTGAGGGCGGCGGGACAGCAACCGATACGTCATCCGAACCAGAGACAACTGACACAGACGAAACGGTTGAACCCGATTACACACCGGCCACGCAGACAACCACCCCAACCGGAACCGACACGGGCAGGCACGGATGTGCCTCGACGGTAGGCGGCTCGTTGATGGGCAGTGCGGCAGTCGCAGGCGTTGCGGCTCTTG
>DBFWRP010000259.1:0-1252 GCA_048222005.1 Muribaculaceae bacterium
CCAGATTGTCCACCTCCATGTTGATGCGGTGCAGATAGTACAAGTCCACGTAATCGATCTGCAAATTCTTTAACGAGCGTTCAAGGTGGCGGCGGACGGCAGCATAAACGGAGCCGCAATCTTCAACCGCCTCAGGCCGGATATGCAGTTTTGTGGCAATCACAACCTCATTGCGAAAGCCTCTGACCGCACGCCCGACAATCTCCTCGTTATGTCCGGGATAATAAAGCTCCTTCCCGTATCCTTCTGCCGTATCGAAAAAATTGCATCCATAGCCGAACGCTTCCCGAATGGCTTCTTCGGCATATCCTGCGCCCGGTACTTGGCCGTATCCGTGGGAGAATCCCATACAGCCCATGCCTATTTCACTGACGCTTAAACTGCGAATCTTTCTTCTTTTCATAGCTTGCAGTTATCTACCCAGTTGCGAATGCTTTTCTCATCGGCACGATTAAGCAGGCGTCCCTCTCTCCAGTTCAGCGCGGGATAGGTTTTCTTCAACGCCGCCGCGCTGCCCGCGAGCGTGCTGCCTCCGGATGTGGCGAACGGGATGACTGTTTTGCCCTTCAGGTCGTGGCTTTCGATGAACGTATTGATAATGCGCGGCGCGAGGTCCCACCAGATGGGATAACCGATGAAGATGACATCGTAATCGGCGATGTTTTCCTTTCTGCCTTTGATTGCCGGACGCGATTTAGGGTCGTTCATCTCTACCGAACTGCGCGACCGCTTGTCATTCCAGTCGAGGTCGGCACTTGTATAGGGTTGTGCAGGCACAATCGCATAAAGCTCTCCGCCCGTAACATTCGCCAGTTTTTCGGCCGCTCGTGCCGTCGTTCCCGTCGCCGAGAAATAGGCTACCAATATTTTATGGTTTAATCCTCCTTTGTTCATATCCTGTCTTTGTTGTGCGCCGGTGTCGGTAGCCATGCCGACCACCGACAGCAATATCAATAAAAATCTATACATGCGGCTGATTATTTAAGTTTGTCATACTCTTCGTCGGTAACGGGTTCCAGCCATTCATTGGAAGCGTTTTCGCCTGCAATCTCGAACGCCAGATGCGCGAACCAGCTGTCGGCTGCCGCACCATGCCAGTGCTTTACATTGGCCGGAATGTGGATGACCGTTCCGGGCAAAATCTCTATCGCCGGTTTACCCTCTTCCTGATACCAGCCGTGCCCGGCCACACCGATAAGCATCTGTCCGCCGCCTTTCGTGGCTTTATGGATGTGCCAGTTGTTGCGGCAGC
>DBFWRP010000026.1:0-2545 GCA_048222005.1 Muribaculaceae bacterium
AAAAGTGCGCCACCATAGGTGAAGTTTAACCGGAGTTTCGTTAGGCTTTTGTAACTATGCCAACAGACTCCACAAAATGAAAACTATGGTAGAGAGAAACGAAGTCCTGCATCGTTACCGGGTGCAGGGACAATCCAAACGGCAGATTGCGCAGGAGATGCACATCAGCCGCCACACGGTCGACAAGATTGTGTGGGAGTATGAGAGGGTGTGCCTTGATGCCGAAGGAGTGTGCGACATGGCCGCGCTGGAGACCCTTACAGGGAGCAAGCCTGTGTTCAACACTCCGGAGAGAGGCTGCCGTGTAGTCACCGATGAGATGAAGTCCATCATCAGGGATTGTCTTGAGGGGAACCGTCGCAAACGGGCCACGGGCATGCGCAAGCTCCAGATGAACAACAAGGACATCCATGCCCTGTTGCTTGAAAAAGGGTTCAGCGTGAGCTATCCGAGCGTATGCAACCATGTGGCGCGCATAAGCGGCAATATGGGGCCGGTGCCATCGCCTGAGGTGTTTATCAGGCGCGAGCATCCAGCCGGGGAGGAATGTGAGTTCGACTGGGGCGAGGTGCCTTTGGTGATTGCCGGACAGCGCCGCAAGTTCCAGATGGCCGTCTTCACGCTCCAGCACTCCAACCGGCGCAGCGCGTGGCTCTTTCCAAGACAGGACACACTTGCGCTTATGGAGGCGCACCGCAACTTCTTCTCGGAGGTGGGTGGAGTTCCGCGCATCATGGTGTATGACAATATGAAGGTCGCAGTGACCGTGCGCAAAGGAGGCCGCGGCAGGCCGTCTTCCAAGTATCCCACCAAAACGATGCAGAGGCTGTCTCTGTACTACGGCTTCACGGAAAGGTTCTGCAACGCGCGTTCAGGCTGGGAGAAGGGATCTGTCGAACGCGCCGTGGAAATAGTGCGCCACGAGGCGTTCGTGTCGCGCCAGTCGTTCAACACCCTGGCCCAGGCCCAGGCCTGGCTGGAGCGCACTCTGGAGCGTGTGAACTCCGTGTCAGGCATCCCGGGCGTCAGTGACGCGGAGAAGCGCAGCCGTATTGCCGCGGATATGGAAGCCCTCACGCCAGCTCCGCAGCCCATGGGGTGCTTTGAGGCGGAGGAACATCGCACCGGCAAGTATTGCACCGTTACGGTCGACTCCAACAACTACTCTGTCCCCGAGACGCTGGTCGGCCAGACGGTGACGGTCAAACTCTACTCAAACCGTCTGATAATGATGCATGAAGGAAGCCGTGTCGCCGAGCACGTCCGGCTCGATGGCCGCGGGCTGTGGAGCATGCAGCTTGAACATTATCTGGGCACTTTCCTGCGCAAGCCGGGAGCTCTTGACTCATCAACAGCCCTGCGGCAGGTGCCGCGGGAGCTGGCAGAGCTTTATCGAGTGCACTTCTGCCCGGACAACCAGCGCGACTTCATAGCCTTTATGATGTATGCACGCGACAACGGCATTCTGCACAGTCAGATCACAGCCGCAGCCCGCAGCCTCAGACAGAAAGGCGTGCGCACCATCACGGCCGACCACCTCAAGGTTGAGCTTGGTGCCATCACCGATGTCAAAGGCAACAATGTCATACTTGACAATGACCCTGCGGCGTTGCGGCAGTCTGCCATGATCGAGAAACATGCCGACGACACCCTCTTGTCTCTTTCCGCCGTGATGAACGGACTTGAACATTTTGCATACTCCGAAAACTGAATCTGGAAAAATGAATACCGACAACGATCTGAAAATAATCAAAAGAGCGGCCACCGAGTTAAAGCTGCCGCTCTTCCGCGACTCTCTCGATGACTATGTTACACGCTTCGCAGAGGAAGCATGGAGTGTCCAGCATCTCCTTGCAGTGATGATGAGCGACCAGCTTGAACTACGTGCGGAGAACCGCCGGCGGACTTTGGTGCGCCGCGCGGAGTTCCCGCAGCTCAAATATATGGCGGAACTCATGGTCGACGAGTTGCCGCAGGATGCCCGCATTGCATTGCCATCCCTTAAGTCTCTGGATTTCATCAGGAAGGGACGGAATGTCGTGCTCTACGGCAATCCAGGCACCGGCAAAACGCACATTGCCACCGCCTTGGGAATCGAGGCCTGCGCAAAGGGAATGTCAGTGCTCTTCACCTCGGTGCCTCGCCTGATCACCCGGATTAAGGAGGCCAGGGATACTCGCAATCTTAGAGCTCTCGAAAACAAGTTCATCAACTACGACCTCGTGATTTGCGATGAGTTCGGATATGTATCATGCGACAAAGAAGCCGGTGAACTTCTGTTCAACCACCTGTCGCTCAGAGCCGGTAAAAAATCTATCATAATAACCACCAACCTTGCATTCAACAGATGGAACGAGATTATCGCCGACAAGGTTCTGGTTGCCGCAATGGTCGACAGACTTACCCACAAAGCCTTCCTGGTGAACATGACCGGAGAGTCCTTCCGGCTCAAGGAAACAAAGAAAATGATCGAAACCCAGATAAATCCTGACAAAAACATTTAAATTTGCATGTCCTATGAAATGGCGCACTTTTAAATTAGAAT
>DBFWRP010000260.1:0-6921 GCA_048222005.1 Muribaculaceae bacterium
CGATATGAATCAGAGCAACGTAATCCTTTTCGACCAACCTGCGGTCAGAGATAACCTGCTTCCGCTGTCGTACACCCGGCCGGTGGCCGATTTCCTGTTGGGAATCACCACACTGCGTCAGAAATGGGAACATTTCATACCGGGTACATACTCCTATTCCACCGCCGGCTATCTGTCGGAAAAATATCCCAGGACACTTGCTGCCGACAATCTGTTCATAGCCTCGAACGTGGTTGCCACGCGCGAGCTTGCAGCTGCCGTGGCTGAACTGGCCCAGGGTGAGGCTCTGGTGGCCTACACGCGTTCGGGCAACCGGATTCTGGTGGCGCGTCGCGGAGGTGCCGGAATGCCGGCTTCCGCTCTGGCTGAAGTTCCCGATGGAATCCTTTTCGATGAAAAGGTGGATGCTGTGGAGAATCTCTACGACGTGTTCCTGCTGAACTCCCAGCAGATCACGGCCGATTTCGAGGTGCTGACGGCTGGTCGCGAGGGGCAGTCGATTCCGCGTAGCAACACCGTGATCGGCGACCATGAACAGATTTTCATCGAGAGCGGCGCTATAGTTGAGGGTGTAGTCCTCAATGCATCCCACGGTCCCATCTATGTGGGGCGTCATGTGGAAATAATGGAAGGCAGCTGCCTTCGTGGCCCGATTGCGCTTGGCGAACACTCCACCGTGAACATGGGCACACGCATATACCCCGGCACATCGCTCGGCCCATGGTGTAAAGTGGGCGGCGAGCTCAATAACGTTGTGATTTTCGGTTATACCAATAAAGCCCACGACGGCTTCCTTGGCAATGCCGTGATTGGTGAGTGGTGTAACCTTGGCGCGGGATGTGTGGCCTCTAACCTGAAGAACGACTATACGGAAATCAAGCTGTGGAACTATCCGTCGCACCGTTTCCTCCGCACGGGTCTGCAGTTCTGCGGTCTGATAATGGCCGACCATTCCAAGGCAGGCATCAACACCATGTTCAACACGGCCACAGTGGTGGGCGTGGGTGTCAATATCCACGGTTCGGGATTCCCGCGTAATTTCATCGCATCGTTCAGCGAAGGTGGCGCTACCGGATTCACCGATCTTCCGATGGAGAAGTTCTTCGACATCGCTCACCGCATGATGGCGCGCCGCGGCCGGGCATTCTCCGAAGCCGACTACCGCATATTCAACGCCATCCGCGAACTGGCCGAAAACTACAAATAACAAAACTATCATCCATCAATTTGTAGGGACATGCCTTCGACCTGTGAATCAGGCGGTTATTAATATTCAGTTAACAAAAGTTGTTTCACATGCCGAAGGCATGTCCCTACAAATTGGGGGTAGCATTGTCATAAAGAACTAATGATTTCTCAGACACCGATATTCAGGTTTGTGTCTGATAACGTATGAAATGTGTAAATAACTTTGTATAGATTTAATAACAGTGAACGTCCCGGCCTGTGAAGGTCGGGACGTTCACTGTTTATAGAGAATCAGTCTGTTCAGAATGGTTGGTTCAGAGGGTGGTTGCGAGGGCGGTGATGGCTTCGGGGGTGATGCCCTGTTGTGCGAGCACTTCCGAGGCTTTGTAGCGGTTGAGGAAGGCTTTGGGGAGGCCAAGAGCCTTGACTTTCACCGGCGATGTGCCAAGATAGGCGGCTATCTTCTGCCCCATGCCACCGGCAATGCTGTTGTCCTCGAGGGTGACCACAAGTTTGTAGTCGCGCAGGGTGTCGAGAGTGGTTGCATCCACGTCGGAAATGATGCGCGGGTTGATGAGGGTGGGGTTGAGCCCCTGCTGCTCCATGAGCGCGGCGGCCTCACGTCCTATGCCGATGAAATCGCCGGCGGCGATTATCGCCACATCTGCACCTTGGCGTTCGATGTCGTAGGTTACATGTGAGTAGTTGGTTGCAACGGGCTTATCAGCTTTTGCCACGGCTGCGGCCGGCGCGATAATCATCACAGGGGTCGCGGTCTGGTCGATGGCCCAGTCGAGCATGGCCGTGAATTCGTCGCCGTTGGTCGGTGCGAGGACGGGCAGGCCGGGAATGGTGGCCGACATGGGGGCGCTGAAGAACCCGAGGTGAGTCTCGTCGGGTATGCCCCATACACTGCTGTTGAACACCACGAACACTGCAGGGGAGGAGTTGATGGCCACATCCTGCTGTAGCTGGTCGTAGGCACGCTGTAGGAATGAAGCCTGCACGCCGAACACAGGACGACATCCACCCTTGGCGATGCCAGACGCGAGCGCCACGGCGCATTGCTCGGCGATGCCTACATCGATGAAACGCCCGTGGGCTGCCTGGCGGCGTGCGGGGTCGAAGCCGATGGCACCGGGAGTGCCGGCGGTGATGGTGCATATGTTTTTGTCAACGGCCATGCGGTTGAGCATATGGTTGGCGAAGAGGTCGAAATAGTTTGGTGTGGAGTTGTGCTGCAGCGGCTCACCTGTCTTGGGGTCGAACGGCATGGACCAGTGGAACTGCTCCTTGTGGCGTTCGGCCACGGGGAGGCCGAGACCTTTGAAGGTGTTGATGTGCACCACAACCGGACGGGTGGAGTCCTTGACCGAGCGAAATGCCTCAACGAGCTTTTCGATGTTGTTGCCTTCACCCACATATATGTAGTCGTAGCCGAACGAGCGGAACAGGTTGCATTCGGCGGTGCCGTTGGTGTTGCGCAGAAGTTCGAGGTTCTGATAGATGCCTCCGTGGTTGGGAGCTATGCTCATCTGGTTGTCGTTTACCACCACGATGAAATTACTGTTGAGGATGGCGCCGTAGTCCAGTCCCTCGAAGGCTTCGCCGCCGCTGAGCGAGCCGTCGCCTATTACGGCCACCACATTCTCATGTCCACCCTGCATGTCGCGAGCCTTGGCCAGGCCAGCCGCCAGTGCGAGCGATGTGGAGGTGTGGCCGATGGAGAAGAGGTCGTAGGCGCTTTCGTGAGGATTGGTGTAGCCTGTTACATCGCGGTATCGTGCAGGGTCGAGGAAGGATGCGATGCGCCCCGTGAGCATTTTGTGAACGTAGGTCTGATGCGACACGTCGAACACGATTTTATCTTCCGGTGTGTTGAACACGTAGTGGAGTGCTATGGTGGCCTCCACAAATCCGAGATTCGGGCCAACATGTCCGCCCACGGCTGCAAGTTTCTGGAGCAGCGGTGTGCGGAGTTCGGCTGCGAGGTGGTTGAGCTGTCCGAAGTTGAGAGTGCGGATGTCGGCGGGCGAATTTAGCTCCGCCAGATTTAAATTTGCTGGATTGGTAGGGTCGATTATGCTCATTTTATTCGGATTTGAGTGTGAATGAATGTCAGGGTTCATTTGCGGTGCCGGTGGGTCACACGCTTTTTCATCACGTTGAGGCGATGGAACACACCGCGCAGTTTGAGCCACAGCGGCGACGGTGTGGTTGTGATGTCGGAGCCGAGCGGGTCGGTGAACGAGAACTGCTGTTCTTCCTGGCCGAATTGTTCGGGATAAATGAGGCAGAGGTTGTTGCGCTGGAAATATTTCTGCAGCAACAGCTGTGTCTCTGTCACGTGCGATGAATAGGACACTGAGTTGGGGCGTGCGCCCACCACAATCATGAGGTCGTCGTCGAGCACGCGGTTGGCGAGAAGCATGAAATCATCGTCGTCGGTTACGGTGCGGTATTCGTGGCGAATACCTAAGGCGGCGCGGTGGATTACGGCACGGATTATGGCCTGCTGTTCTCTGCGCACGCAGAATATTATTCGGCAGCCCACCTGTGCGGCAAGGTTGCCGGTGGCAAGCACCCAGCTTGTGAAGCCGGTCTCGTACTGAGCCTTGGCCGGGACGAACACCACAATGCGCGTTATGGTGTTCAGGGGGATGAAGCAGCGCGAGATCACCGTCATGCAGTTGGTGGAGCGCAGCAGCTGGTCGAGCTTCTGTCCCATGAAGGAGTCAATGACCGTGGCCTTGCGGTGCATGCCGACGATGATGTGGCTTATGTCGCGCTCCTGAATGGTGTTCACGATACCTGTGACCGTGTTGATGTCGAAGCGTTCGATAGTGTCGAGGCTTACGTCGGCTCCGGACGCGGTGTGTACTGCCGAGCGGAGCACGTTTGCGCCAATGGCTTTTGACTGAGGGGTGTTCTCGTTGCGCACGTGGATGGCGTGCAGCCGGTCGGCCATGTGCCCTGAGCGCCGCAGGCGCATCATCATGGCCAGCTCCGTGAGCGGTTCGGCCGTGAGTGGGTTGGAGAGTGCAATCAGGGTGTTGACGGGATGCGGAGGGAGTGCCGATGCCGTCCGGTCGGGGGTGCTGTCGGCTCCGTCGCCGTTCTGGAGCATGCGTATCTTGATTTTTGCGGCGGCTTCCGATGTGCATATGGGGGCGAGCGCGCATGTCACGAGAATCACGAGGACGGTGCCGTTGAGTATAGTCTCGTCCATCATGCGGTGCCCGTCGGGCAGAATCATGTTGTAACCGATGGTCACTACGGCGAGGGCCACTGCGGTGTGGGCTGTGGTCAGGCCGAACATCATTCGGCGGTCTATCGCGGCCATTCCGTAGGACCTTTGGGCTATGAATGCGGCCAGCCATTTGCTCACTATGGCCACCACAAGCATCACCAGGGCCACAATGAGAGTGTTGCCTTTCACAATCACGCCTACATTAATCATCATGCCCACGCCGATGAGGAAGTAGGGGATGAAAAGCGCGTTGCCCACGAACTCGATGCTGTTCATAAGGGGTGAGGAGGCGGGGATGTAGCGGTTGAGCACCAGTCCGGCAAAGAATGCGCCGAGCACCGGTTCAAGCCCGATGGCTCCGGCCACCCATGCCGACAGGAACACCATCACAAGCACATAGACGTATTGCGTCACCTTCTCGCTGTAGCTTTTGAAGAACCAGCGGGTGAGGCGTGGGTAGGCGTAGAGCACCACGGCGCAATAGGCGCCCAGCTTGCCGAGCAGCCATAGCAGGCGTGTGGACTGGAACGAGCCGTTCTCGTGGATGTTGACTGCGCATGCCAGCACAAGGAGCGCACCCACCACGGCTATGATGGTGCCAACCACCGAAATGAGCACGGCCGGCGATTTGGTGATTCCGAATCGTGCCGCCACGGGGTAGGCTATAAGGGTGTGTGAAGCGTACATCGAGGCCAGCAGGAACGATGTGAGCCATCCCACGTTGAGGATGTAGACGCTGGCAAGCACACCCATGGCCATGGGGATAAAGAATGTGAGCAGTCCGAAAAGCACCCCCCGGCGCAGGTTGAGCCGCAGGTGGTACATGTCGATTTCCAGTCCGGCCAGGAACATGAGGTAGAGCAGACCCACCTGCCCGAAGATGTTGAACGAGCTGTCGCGGTCAAGGATGTTGAATCCGTATGGGCCCACAATCACGCCTGCCACGATCATGCCGATGATATGGGGAATCTTGAGGCGTGTGAGAATCACCGGCGCAAGCAGGATTATGGCGAGTACGATGAGAAAAATCGCAACCGGATCGGTGACTGATGCGCAGATAATCATGGCTTGTGGTGACTGAATGGTGAAAATTTGTTCTTACTGCCTGTGGTCGAGCAGATAGCGTGCTATCTGGACGGCATTTAGCGCGGCACCTTTGCGGATCTGGTCGCTTACGGTCCAGAATGTGATGCCGTTGGGGTTGGCGAGGTCCTTGCGCAGACGCCCCACGTACACGGGATCGTGGTGGGCGAGTTCGAGCGGCATGGGGTAGACCTTGTTGGCAGGGTCGTCCATAAGCACCACTCCCTCGGCATTGGCGAAGGCCTGGCGTGCGGCTTCGAGGGTTACGGGTTGCTCCGTCTCCACCCAGATGGCCTCGGAGTGGGCGCGCATCACAGGCACGCGCACGCACATAGCGCTGACGCTGAGGTGGGGGGCATGCATGATTTTGCGTGTCTCGTTGAACATCTTCATCTCCTCCTTGGTGTAGCCGTTGTCGGTGAAGACGTCGATGTGGGGGATGACGTTGTAGGCCAGCTGCGCCGAGAATTTCTCAACGGTGGGTTTCTCGCCGCGTGTGATCTGCTCGTACTGCATGGCCAGCTCGTCCATGGCAGCCTGTCCGGCTCCGCTGGCAGCCTGATAGGTGGCTACATGTACGCGTGTGATGGGGCTGATGTCGTTGATGGGCTTGAGGGCGACAACCATCTGGATGGTGGTGCAGTTGGGGTTGCCGATGATGCGCCGGGGTGCGTTGAATGCATCGTCGCCGTTTACTTCGGGCACTACCAGAGGCACATCGGCGTCCATGCGGAAGGCGCTTGAATTGTCGATCATCAGCGCGCCATGGGCGGTGATTGTGTCGGCGAACTCGCGGGAGGTGGAGGCCCCGGCCGAGGTGAAGGCGATGTCGACACCGCGGAACAGCTCCGGATCGTGGGTGAGTTCCTCCACTGTGTAGCTGTTTCCACGGAAAGTGTAAGAGCGTCCGGCGCTACGGCTCGAACCGAAGAGACGCAGTGTGGTTACCGGGAATCCGGTCTGATCGAGAACGCGCAGGAGTTCCTGTCCAACAGCGCCGCTGGCGCCGACGATAGCTATGTTCATATTATGGGTTTTTACGGCAGTTATACGGGTCGTTATTATTTGTCGTTGTTATATGTTGTGCAAAATTACTAACTTTGACTCAAAGTTAAAGAGCATGGATGCCAAAAAAATAGAAATAGTCAGGTATGAACCTTCGATGAAGCGGATGTGGGATGAATTTGCCGCCGCGTCCAGGCAGGGCACGTTCCTGCTGCAGCGCGGATATATGGACTATCATGCCGACCGCTTTGAGGATTGTTCGCTCGTGGCAATGCGCGGAGGCAGGATGTGCGCCCTGCTGCCTGCCAACCGTGAGGGCGATGAGGTGTGGTCGCACCGCGGACTCACTTATGGCGGATGGCTCACGCCGGTGTCGGGTTTCGACGCTTCGGCAA
>DBFWRP010000261.1:0-3264 GCA_048222005.1 Muribaculaceae bacterium
ACTTTGTAGGGGGTACCGTTGACTTCTACTTCGGCGATGCCGTTTTCTATGTCACCTATTCCTACTTTATAGATGTTGCCGTTGATTTTATACTTGTATTCTTTCATTGGGAAATGTTTCTTTGGTCATTTGGGATTTATGCCTTGACAGGATTTCCACGCGCGAATCAGCGGCGGGGCATCTGCCGGAGCGTGTAGATATGCGAGCTCCAGGGCGAATAATTTTTGCGGACTTTGTGGAACGTGAGGATTGCGCTCTCCAGGTCGTGGGCGTTGAGATGGTCGTTAAGTGCGGCCGCAATGGCAGCGATAACCTCTCCGGAGTCGCCCTCGGGACGTTCGGCGCGCGCCACTTCCTTGCGGTCCATGCCGTAGGCTTCCATCTTCTTGCGCTGCGAGCGGGCTGCGCCGATGCGGCTGATGATGTAGAAGCATAGGCTAAGGAGAAGCAGGGCAAGGAACACGATTCCCATAGCAGATATTGTCATACCGAATCCTTGTCTGTCGACACGGTGGAACATGTCGACCTTTTTGTTAGTATCCTTGATTACGTTGTTGCTGGAGGGAGTGACGATGCTGCCGTCCACGTCGGTGCGGATTTCCCAGTCGGCAATTGATGTGCCGGCTCCATCGACCTTGCGGGCGAACGAGCAGTCGGGACCCAGCGGCGGAACGGTGATCGAGTCGATCAGGGTGCGCCCGTCGGCATCATACACGCCAATCCAGTTGCTCCGGGTGGGATCCAGGGCAAAATTCGTATGGAATGTGCCGCGTGTAGGCATATTGTCGGCCCAGAACACCACGTGCTGACGCTTGGGTATGCGTGTGTTCACATCGCCCAGCGGCACGGGGTAGAGACGTGGCTGCAGTGAGTCGTTGGTGAGGAACACACTCGAGATTTCGAGGGGGGCATAGTTGGAGTTGAACAACTCGATCCATGCGCCGCGGTTGCCGTAATCATCAACGAAATTGGTTTCATTGACCACCATCACCTCGTTGATGCGCAGGCCCTTCCGCGCCTGGGCGGAAGAAACTGCGCAGCAACCGGTAACGGCAATCAAAAGAAGCAAAATCTTCTTTTTCATGTTGCTGTGATTATCTTAAAGATGGGAAATGACGGTTGAAGCTTGAATGTGAAGTTTCTTCATTTCACACCCTTAGAGAGGAATATTGCCATGTTTCTTGGCAGGATTGGTCACGCGCTTGGTGGCAAGCTGCTGGAGAGCGCGGATGATGCGGAAACGGGTGTTGCGCGGCTCGATGACATCGTCGATGTAGCCGTAGCGGGCTGCGTTGTAAGGATTGCAGAACAGCTTGTTATATTCAGCCTCTTTCTCGGCGAGCACCTTCTTGGGATCGTCCGAAGCCTTTGCTTCCTTGGCATACAGCACCTCAACGGCACCTGCGCCACCCATAACTGCGATTTCGGCGGTGGGCCATGCGTAGTTCATGTCGCCGCGCAGCTGCTTGCAGCTCATCACGATGTGGCTGCCACCGTAGCTCTTGCGGAGTGTGACTGTAACCTTGGGCACTGTTGCCTCGCCGTAGGCATAGAGAAGTTTCGCACCGTGCAGAATCACGCCGTTGTACTCCTGACCTGTGCCGGGGAGGAATCCGGGCACATCCACCAGCGATACCAGGGGGATGTTGAAAGCGTCGCAGAAACGCACGAAGCGGGCAGCCTTGCGAGAGGCGTTGCTGTCGAGCACGCCGGCGAGGAACTTGGGCTGGTTGGCCACGATACCTACGCTCTGACCATTGAAGCGGGCGAAACCGATGATGATGTTCTTAGCATAATCGCGCTGGATTTCAAGGAATTCGCCGTTATCCACGATGGCGCCGATAACGTTATACATGTCGTAGGGACGGTTGGGGCTGTCGGGTACGATTTCGTTGAGCGAATCCTCCATGCGGTCGATGGGGTCGGTGCACTCCACTGTGGGAGCATCCTCGAGGTTGTTCTGGGGAATGTAGCTGAGAAGCTTGCGGGTAATCTTGATAGCCTCTTCGCCGTCTTCGGCTGCAAAGTGGCATACGCCGCTCTTCTGCGAGTGAACCATCGCACCGCCAAGGTCTTCCTGACTAACATCCTCGCCGGTAACGGTCTTCACAACCTTCGGGCCGGTGAGGAACATGTAGCTAATGCCTTTGGCCATGATGGTAAAGTCAGTCAGTGCGGGCGAATACACGGCACCGCCTGCGCAGGGGCCGAGGATGGCCGAAATCTGAGGAATCACACCGGATGCAAGGATGTTGCGCTGGAAAATCTCGGCATAACCTGCAAGAGCGTTGATACCCTCCTGGATGCGTGCGCCACCCGAGTCGTTCAGGCCGATCACAGGGGCACCCATCTTCATGGCCATATCCATAATTTTGCAGATCTTCAGAGCCATGGTCTCGCTGAGCGAACCGCCGAATTCTGTGAAGTCCTGAGCGAAAACATAGACCAGACGGCCGTCGACGGTTCCATAGCCGGTTACAACGCCGTCGCCGAGGAATGTCTTCTTTTCCTGGCCGAAGTTGTAGCAACGGTGGGTTACAAACATGTCGAGTTCCTCGAACGAGCCTTCGTCGAGAAGCTGGGCAATACGCTCGCGTGCGGTGTATTTGCCGCGCTCATGCTGTTTTTCGATGGCCTTTTCGCCACCTCCGATGCGGGCTTTCTCGCGAAGGGCGATAAGCTCCTGTATTTTTTCTAATTGACTGCTCATAATCTTACTTTAGTCGTTTGCAGACAGATATATTGAGTTTATTGTGAGTTTGCTCTGTTTGGCGTGATGATCACATCTTTTTGGGATCCTCGCAGAGTTCCACGAGTGTACCCACAGTCGATTTGGGGTGCAGGAATGCGATGTTGAGGCCTTCGGCGCCTTTGCGGGGAGCCTTGTCAATCAGACGGCATCCTTTTTCTTCAGCTTCGGCAAGTGCGTTGGCAACACCGTCGGCAACGGCAAAAGCCACATGCTGGATTCCGCCGCGGCCACCGTTGTTCTCGATGAACTTCGAGATGGCGCTTTCGGGAGCTGTGCCTTCGAGAAGCTCTATTTTTGTCTGACCCACCTTGAAAAATGCAGTTTTCACTTTCTGGTCAGCAACTTCTTCAACGGCAAAACATTTAAGGCCGAGAATCTTTTCATAGAACGGGATAGCCTCTTCCAGCGAAGGAACGGCGATACCGATGTGTTCGATATGGGAAATTTCCATAATTAAAAATATTGTTTAAGGTTTTCAATTAAATTACTTTTTCACAGATACCTGTCAATCA
>DBFWRP010000262.1:0-2371 GCA_048222005.1 Muribaculaceae bacterium
GCCAATGCCTCCGACAAAGGGCGGCGCACCATCTACACCTATTTTAAAAATAAAAGGGAGATACATCAGGCCGTCATTGAGCGTGAAAGCGACCAGGCGGTGGCGCGCGAACGTGAAATACAGACATGCGGACGCACGGCACGCGAAAAGCTTGAGATGATTCTGCGCACGCGGTTCGAAACCTTGCTGTGTCCGGCCTCGCAGAAACATTCCGATTCGTTGCCGTTGCTCAATCTGCTCGAAGGGTCCCGTGTGGGAAAAATCAGGCGCCTTACAGCTTTGAAAGAGATTCAGATATTATCTGATATAGTTGAGCAGGGTGTCAGGAGCGGTGAGTTTATACCGGAACGCGCATCCCATGTGGTGCCCTTGGTGGTGATGATGATGATGGGGGTGGACAATACTGCAGCCACAACCGAAATCGGTGTGCTCGGGGTTTCGCGAGAAGAGACTTTCGAGCATGCGGTGAAGTTCATTCTCGATGGCCTGACAGGGCGGTGCGGGGACATGGACAACAAAACATGCAAACAGGATTACAACCAATAACTATATATTTTATAGAAAATGAAATTACTTGAAGGAAAAACAGCTATTGTGACCGGCGCCGCACGCGGCATCGGTAAAGAGATTGCTCTGCGTTTTGCCCGTGAAGGTGCCAACATCGCATTCACCGATCTCGTGATAGATGAAAACGGAAAGAAAACAGAAGAAGAGATAGCCGCACTGGGCGTGAAGGTAAAAGGTTACGCCTCGAATGCTGCCGATTTTGCCCAGACCGAAGAGGTGGTGAAGCAGATTCATGCCGATTTCGGTTCGATTGATATTCTGGTAAACAATGCCGGTATCACCAAGGACGGCCTGATGATGCGTATGACAGAGGCACAGTGGGACGCAGTGATTGCAGTCAACCTCAAGAGTGCGTTCAACTTCATCCATGCCGTTCTTCCCGTGATGTTGCGTCAGCGCAGCGGTTCGATCATCAACATGGCTTCGGTTGTAGGCGTTCACGGCAATGCCGGCCAGTCAAACTATGCCGCCTCGAAGGCCGGTCTGATCGCGCTTGCAAAGAGTGTTGCCCAGGAGGTGGGTTCACGCGGCATCCGCGCCAACGCCATCGCTCCCGGTTTCATCGAAACTGCCATGACAGCAGCCCTTCCCGAGGATGTGCGTGCCGAATGGTGCAAGAAAATTCCTCTGCGTCGCGGCGGTCAGGTGGAGGACATCGCCAATGTGGCAACCTTCCTCGCTTCCGACATGTCGGGCTATGTGACCGGTCAGGTCATCCAGGTCGATGGCGGTATGAACATGTAATACCTCTTGCAACCGATTCCGGTTGCCGGTTGTATATATAATAAAGGCAGATGCATCCGGGGGGCGCAAGTGCCTCTCGGAACGTCTGTTTTTCCGCCTTTAATACATTAATTCTTTTATCAGCTACTTATCAAAGCATCCGTCACGATGTTGAATTATAACACACATCTGAGCCAGTTGATTCTTCCTGAATACGGACGCAACATACAGCGCATGGTGGACCATTGCCTGACCATTGTCGACCGGGACGAGCGCACGGCCTGTGCGCAGTCTATCGTGAAGGCGATGGGCAACCTGTTTCCTGAATTGCGTCAGCCTGAGAATGAACACAAACTGTGGGACCATCTGATGATCATGTCTGGCTTCAGGCTTGATGTCGATTTTCCCTATGAGGTGATACGCGAGGCAGACCTTGCAACCGCCCCGCAGCCAGTGGGTTACCCGCAGGAGCGGTTCAATTACCGTCATTATGGTAAAATCACGCAACATATGGTGCAGAAGGCTGCCGGGATGGAGCCTGGTGCCGAACGCGACCAGATTGTGCTTCTGCTTGCCAACCACATGAAGAAGCAGATGCTGGCCGTAAACCCCGATGGTGTGGACGATGTGAAGATTTTCAAGGATCTTCTTGAAATGTCGCATGGAGCCATACGCCTTGATGCTGCAACTTCGCATCTGCATGAGTTTCAGGAGATGCCGGTTGCCTCAGGTAAAAAGAAAAAGAAAAAATGACTATGAATCGCGTTCAGGAATGCCCCCTGCCGCACATTCATATGGTCACTATCATAACAGTCTGATCCCGATAATTTCATTATGATCACCGAATCCCAGTTGTTCCCGGTGGGACGCTTGCTCAAACCGCACGGCATAAACGGAGAGATAACCGTGTTGCTCACTGCTGATGTCGATCTGGCATCGCTCAGCTGCATCGTGTTGAGAATCGACGGGATTTTCGTGCCATTCTTTATAAATACCGTACGGCCCAAAAGCTCGGAAACCGATCTTGTGACGATTGACGGAGTGGATTTCGATGCGGATGCGGCGCGATTGTGTCCGGCCG
>DBFWRP010000263.1:0-2702 GCA_048222005.1 Muribaculaceae bacterium
AGCATCCCAGCTGATGGTGACTGTGCCGACAGGATTCTCGACCATGCGGATGTTGCTCACGGGCGACGGCTTGTCGAGGCAGATTATTGCAGAAGCCTCCACGGGGATGCCGGAGCCGAAGTCATTCTGGCAGACTACGCTCCATGTGTGCTGACCTGTGGCGGGCACTCCCTCGTCGGTCCATAAGAAATCGGAGCCGGGTGTGCGCGACGGGAAGGTGGCCACCGGCTCTCCGTTGCGCGAAATCGCAATCGAGGTGATGGCTGACAGAGGCTTGCCGTCCATAGTCTTGTCAGGCAGGCGGCAGGTGATTGTGGCCTTGTAGGCGCCGTATATGTCGGGGATGACTTTAAGGCTGTCCACAACGGCCGGCGCGTTGCCGTCGATAGGTTCGCTTATGCTCAGATTGTCCACGAACAGATAGTTCATGTTCTTGTCGGAGATGCCGTGCACGCCGATATAATACTTGCCATCGGCCGGAGCGGTGAAGTAGCCGCCATAGTTGACCACCACCTCGTCGGGCACCACGGTAGGTTCTATCAAGGCAGTTGTCATTCCCTCGACGTTCAGAGCGGTGCCGATTTTGACTTCGAAGCGTTCCGGATATTTGTAGTTTGAGTTATGGGAATCGAGTGACACTTTATAGATTTTGCCCTTCTCCATGCGGATAGCGGGAGTTATGAGCCAGTCGTCCATAGCCTTGGTGCCGGAATACTTGACGCGCACGCATTGCTCGGCCGCAGTGTTATAGTGGTCCCATGTAATCTTGTCGGAGTTGGCGTCGATGACCACAAACTCGTCGAGCACCGCCTTGGTGTCGAAAGTCTGAAGATAGGGGGCGGCGTAGCTGCCCATCCCGAACTTATTGGACTGAGCCGCGGAGGAGACACGCCCGTTGCATGAGACTGTCACCGCATAATAATATATAGTATATTTGTCGGGTTCAGGCAGCGGATCCTCTATGGATGTGACGGCGGTATCGGCAGCCACGACCACGCGGTCGGGGAGGCGGCGGACAGTATAACGTATCTTTTCGGGATCCATATAACCGCCGTTGACGGTTGCTGTAACAGGTTTCCAGCTCACCTTGACCTTGCCGTCGGCGTAAGTGGCGGTGACTGTGGTGGGTTTGGGAGTGTCATTGCCCACATACATCTGGGCGTGCGCCTTAGGGCTGTCACCCCGGTCGTTGCTCACCAGCACGGAGAAATATTTCTTGCCGGCCTCAGCCACTGTCACGTCCACACTCGCCTCCTGTCCGTACGAGCAGGTTCCCGAGGCCGTGCTGATGCCGTTGACAAAGACAGTGTAAGTCATATTGCCGGAGGCGGAAGCTCCGTTGAACAGTGTCGCGGGGCATTTGAACCTGACCTTTCCTTCCAGAGTACCCTGGGGAAAGAGGAGTTCAAGACCTGTCACGGCCGCCGGAGCAAGAGAGTCTGTTTCGTACGGAATGAAGAGGCCCCCTATCTCGTCCTTGTACTGAAACTCGCAGAGCTTGGTGGCGGCTCCGGTAGTGAGGTTCACCTCGTAGAGGTAGCCGGACTCATCCTCGGGATTTACGGTCCAGAACATACGGCCTGTGCGACGGTCTATGGTGGCGCCGGAGACATACTTAGGCACAGCACCGGTGGCTCCGAGCCGGGTCATGGCTCCGGTCGAGGGTGTCACCTTATAGGCGTCGCCGACCATGTCAACGGCATAGATGAAACCATCGTTACCCCAAGCGCAGGCGTTCCATTGCGCAGGACAATCGGCTATGAAGGTCCACTTGTTGGTGTTGACGTCGAAGCGTCCGTACTTGAACTGCGTGCCGGTCAGATACTGGCCGTAGGCGGTGTTGCCGTCGGTGCAGAGTGCAAAGGGCAGCGCGCCGGACTGGATGGTGCTGACGGGGCGCTTCACCTCTTTCCATGTGGTGATGTCGTAAGCCTTGTAACGGGGAACGTTTACACCGCCGTTAGGGTCCGGATAATAGTTGTGATAGATACCGTCGATAAGCACGGCGGAGTAACAGCCCCCGAGATTGGAGTTCTTGACGGCTGTGAACTCACCAGTGTCGGTGAATTTCCAGATGCCTGCATGGACCGGCTTGGAGGAACCTTCGGCCTTTTCAGAAAAGGTCACGTTGCCGTAAAGCTCTACGCCTCCGGTGGCGCGGCGCATCTGTGCGGCCACGGATACAGGAGGAGCTATGAATCCCTCCACGGCCCGGGCCGCATCCTGCGGGCGTGAAGACTCTGTGCGGAAGAGCATTTGCGGGAGGGTTTCGCATTCGGGCTGCGCCGTCAGCGTGCTGCGGGCTTCGGCCCCTCCGCAGGTCGCCGATACTTTCGGTACCGGCTGTGCCGGCGAGTGTCCTGCGCTAAGCAAAACCACCGCCATGGCAAGCAGATGTTTGGTCAGTTTTCTCATTGTGATAAAATTATGTTTTTTGTCCGCTGCAAAGTTAGAGACTCTTTTCTCACTGAAAAACAAGCATTTTTTAATATAGATTAAGAACCAGCCGGGGTTGGGACACATTATAAAATATTTGTTTCAGCGCGGTTGTTGAAAACTATAAATACAGATTATGAGAAAGCCTAAAAGTGAGCCGTCATTGCGCGAGATGTTCAATAAATATCACTGGCTAAGCCGCGAATGTACGGATGCGCTGGAATCTATCGCCGTACGCGAGGAGTTCAGCCCCGAACAGGTGATGG
>DBFWRP010000264.1:0-2782 GCA_048222005.1 Muribaculaceae bacterium
AATTATCGGTCGTGAAGTTCTCGACTCGCGTGGCAATCCCACCGTTGAAGTTGATGTAGTTCTTGAAAGCGGCGCTTTCGGTCGCGCTTCTGTTCCCTCGGGCGCTTCCACCGGCGTTAACGAGGCTCTCGAGCTCCGCGACGGTGATAAGAACCGCTACATGGGCAAGGGCGTGCTCAAGGCAGTGGCCAACGTAAACGGCCCCATCGCCGAAGCTCTCAAGGGCATGAGCGCCCTCGATCAGATCGCCATCGACGAGAAGATGCTCGAACTCGACGGCACCGACACCAAGAGCAACCTCGGCGCCAACGCCATCCTCGGCGTTTCGCTCGCAGTTGCTAAGGCTGCCGCCAACTACCTCGATCTTCCCCTCTACAAGTACATCGGTGGCTGCAACACCTACGTGCTCCCCGTTCCCATGATGAACATCATCAACGGCGGCGCTCACTCCGATGCCCCCATCTGCTTCCAGGAATTCATGATCCGTCCTATCGGCGCTACATCGTTCCACGAAGGTATCCGTATGGGCACCGAGGTGTTCCACAACCTCAAGAAAGTTCTCAAGGAACGCAATCTTTCCACCGCTGTAGGTGACGAAGGTGGTTTCGCTCCCAACCTCGACGGTACAGAGGATGCTCTCCAGGTTATCATCAAGGCTATCGAGCTCGCCGGCTACAAACCCGGTAAGGACGTTACCATCGGTCTGGACTGCGCTTCGTCGGAGTTCTACAAAGATGGCGTTTACGACTACACCTGGAAACAGGGTGCCAACGCTCCCAAGCTCACTTCGCAGCAGCAGGCTGAATTCCTCAAGGAACTCGTTGAGAAATATCCCATCGACTCTATCGAGGACGGTATGGCCGAGAACGACTGGGAAGGCTGGAAGATTCTTACCGACCTCATCGGCGACCGTTGCCAGCTCGTTGGCGACGACCTGTTCGTGACCAACGTAAAATACCTCAAACGCGGTATCGAAGAAGGCTGCGCCAACTCGATCCTCGTTAAGGTTAACCAGATCGGTTCGCTCACCGAAACCCTCCGTGCAGTTGAACTCGCACAGCGCAACGGCTACACCGCAGTCATCTCTCACCGTTCGGGTGAAACAGAGGATGCCACAATCGCCGACATCGCTGTTGCCACCAACGCCGGACAGATCAAGACCGGTTCTGCTTCGCGTTCCGACCGTATGGCCAAGTACAACCAGCTCCTCCGCATCGAAGAGGAACTCGGCGCAGCTGCTGTTTATGGTTATGGCAAAAAGACCAAACGTCCCGAATAAGTTCGTGCCTTTGGCCCGCGCATAATCTGATAGTCCAGCTGTCAGAGCCGCAAAAAACAACACCTCAGCCGCATCATGTGGCTGAGGTGTTGTTTTTTTTGTTTAGAGGTAGGATGTTGTCTCACCCCGAAATATGGGGATGTTGCGGAACTCTGTAATCTTCTCAGTAGGGGGTGAGGCGGACGATGCGGATGCCCTCCGAGCGGTGGCGTTTGAGATATTCGCTAAGGGTGAGTGGTTCTTCAATAACTTTTCCGGCTTTTTGTGATGCGTGTATGAACCGGAAGTTTTTCCCATCGAAAAAGAGGATGCCCATATGGCTCACGTCAAGCCCCTTTGCCGAAGTGGTGAACATGACGACATCGCCGCTCTTTGCCACCGGCGACAGAACCTTTTCCTTTACCTGCGGAGTTTTCAGCACTGGGTAGCGGTGATTGCTGAATCCGGATTCCATGCGTTTTGCGGCCACAAAATTGGCCGAATCGGCAAGCGCGGCATAGCTGTCGCGGTGTGAGCTCATATAGTCGAGCGTCTTGACATTGTAGCGCACCCCGGCCATGTCGCCCGTCATCTCTTTCATGTTGCCGCGCGATACATTGTCAACCACCCACGCGCTCGGATAATGCAGGCGCGATGCATAGCCGTCGGTTTCGCCGTTCCGGTAGCGCAGTCGCCGTAGATTGTATGCGAAATCGCGCCACGATGGGCGGTTCTCGGCTGCAGTGTAGGCCAGTGCGAGCACGGTTTCAACAAATGTGGTGCAGTCGAGCGAGTCAAGATTTATGGTGAGGGTCTCCGGAGAGTGTTCGAGAGTGCCGGCTGCATATGGTGTCCCGATGAACTGACGTGCCAGCCGTTCCACATTGCCGGGGTTCTTTTGTTTGCATTCGTCCACAAGAATGCGGGTGATTCGTGCCGTGTCCGCAGTCTCGTTGGCAAATCGTATAGCCTGGCCGTGGGCCGATAGGGGAGAGGTTGTGATGGCAAAAACGGCTATTGCGGCTGAAATGAATCTGGCTAAAATCCCGTAGTGTGGTTCTGATGTATTGGCGTGTGATGATTTTTCCGTCATTGTTGGGCTGTCTTTGTTTGAATTTTGTGAGCATAAAATTACAAAATCCGGTGAGGAGGTGCAATAGACGGCCGTTATATTTCTGTTTGCATTATGGCCGCCAATAAAAAATAGTGTGATACTTTTATAAGTTTTCTGGAGTGCATTCTATTTTTCATTTGGGTTTGCCTGATTTTTTTGAGTTTTATCGGCCTCGTAGCGTCGTAGGGGGGCGTTTTTTTTTGATTTTACCTTATCTCCTGAATTTACAGAATGTTGCGCGAAAATGGACCAGGTGATGCAATTTTATCAATTGCAAACGGATGTTAAATGTATGCTTGAAAACATAGTTTTGATGAACTTTTTCGGGAAAATATTTGGAGGGAACGGGGGAAAGGTGTAACTTTGCACTCGCTTTTGGGACGGAGGTCCCGCCAAGGCGAGAGCGGCCC
>DBFWRP010000265.1:0-3036 GCA_048222005.1 Muribaculaceae bacterium
ATCGGAACTTATCCGAATTTATAAGAATTATAAGAGCTTATAAGTTCGGGTAAGCACGGATAAATTCTTATAAGTTCTGATAATTCCTATGATTCTGATAGGGGCGGTTTGACGGGATTTTTCCAGCGGTTGTGGGTCCAGAGCCATATGTCGGGGCGGCGGTTGATGGTTTGTGCCAGCATGGAGGCGTAGCGGTCGGTTATGGCTCCGTCGGGGAGCTGGGTGGGTGCGTCGGTGATGAGGCGGATGTCTATGTGGTAATGTCCGCGCGAGGGCTTCTGCATGTCCCAGTAGACCACGGCTGCATTCAGCCGGCGTGCCACGGTCTCGGTGCCGGTAATCATGGCGGTGGGGTGATTCAGAAAATGAACCACGCGGCCGGCATCGCCGTGGCTTGGTTTCTGGTCGCTCATGAATCCGGTGATGGTGGGCATGCCGCGTTTGGAGTAGCGCATGAGGTCGAGAAACGACATGTTCTTGGCCAGCGATACCGATCCGAACCGCGAGCGCAGGCGCAGCATCAGCGCGTCGAAGCGGTGGTTGCGCAGCGGGCGGTAAATCTGGCAGAATTCGGCGTCGCGTCCGGGCACGAGCGTGCTCCAAAGCGTGATTGAGGGTGCCCACTCCCAGTTGCCGGTGTGGGAAAAGTAGCACACCACCGGACGGTTCTGTTTCAGGTAGCTGTCGCACAGGTCGACTCCGGAGAATGTCATGCGGCGTCGCATCTGCGCATCGCTGACGTGCAGCAGTTTTATGGTCTCGAAGATGTAGTCGGTGAAATTGCGGTAGAAACGGCGACGGATGCGGCGGATTTCCTTGGGCGTGGCATCCGGGAAGGATGTTGTGAGGTTGCGCAACACCAGGCGCCGCCGGTAACGCACCACGTGATAGAGCAACACGAACGTGATGTCGCTCAGGATGTAAAGCACCCCGAACGGCAGGCGTGCGGTAAGTGACAGCAGCCCCTCGAGAGTGGCGAAACCTATGTCGGAAAGGCGTTTTTTCATTTTTCTGTTGGTTCTGTGCCGACAAGTTCAGCCTTGATATGGCAGTCGCCTATCTCGGTGGGAATTAGCGACAGGAGCCGCACAGGCACAATGGTGTTGTCGAGGTGGTGCGGCGCATCGACCGAGACTTTAAGATAGTTGTCGGTGAAGCCGCTCATGGGCTCGCCGGGCCGTCCGCGCTCAAGCAGCACCGGGCGCACTGTGCCGAGGAACTGCCGTGCAAAAGCCTCCATTTTCCGCTCCGACACGTGGAGCAGCTCGTTGACCCGGCGGTGCTTTTCCTGCTGGCTCACCACGTGGCCTATCTCGAGTGCTTTTGTGCCGGGACGTTCGGAGTAAGGGAAGATGTGCAGACGTGTTATGGGCAGTGATTCCACGAAATCGCGTGAGCGGATGAACTCCTCCTCCGTCTCGCCCCTTGCGCCGGCAATGATGTCGACCCCTATGAATGCGTGGGGGATAAGCTGGCGTATGCGTTCTATCTTGTGGCGGAACAGGGCGGTGTCGTAGTGGCGGTGCATAAGGCGGAGCACCTCGTCCGAACCGGACTGCAGCGGGATGTGGAAGTGGGGCATGAACCGGCGCGAGGAGGCGCAGAATTCTATGATCTCGTCGGTGAGCAGGTTGGGCTCAATCGACGATATGCGGTAGCGCTCAATCCCTTCGATGGTGTCGAGGCGCCGGATGAGGTCGAGAAATGTTTCGCGCGGCCCGTCGGTGACAATCAGGCCCGACTCGTCGGCGGTGCGTCGGCCGAAATCGCCGATGTTCACTCCGGTTATCACAATCTCCTTTGCTCCGTTGGCGGCAGCGTGTTCGGCCTGGGCGGCAATGGAGGCGATTGAGCCGGAACGGCTGCGCCCGCGTGCGGCGGGGATGGTGCAGTAGGTGCAGTAGTAGTCGCATCCGTCCTGAACTTTCAGGAAATGGCGTGTGCGGTCGTCCTGCGAGCAGGAGGGATTGAATGCAAGGAGCCTGGGTGTGGGGACCACATCGGTGGCAGGTGTGCGTGAGCTGACGAAGCTGCGCAGGAATTCAGGCAGCCTGTTCTTGCGGTCGTTGCCGGCCACTATGGCCACGCCGGGGAGCGACGCCACCTCGGATGGCTTGAGTTGGGCGTAGCATCCGGTTACGAGGATGGCTGCTTCAGGGTAGCGGCGGTGGAACGAGCGGATGGCCTGCCGGCACTTCTTGTCGGCAAATTCGGTGACACTGCATGTGTTGATCACAATCACGTCGGGGGTGTCGCCGGGGCCTACACGCGTAATCCCTTCCTCGGCGAACATCCGTGCCACCGTGGAGGTTTCGGCGAAGTTGAGTTTGCATCCGAATGTATGGAACAGGGCCTTGAGGGTCCCGAATGTGGAGTTGTCGATCACTGTGCGGACAGGGTGTGTTTGTGAGTGGTCAGGAGATATAGGAGTCTTTGAAGCCGATGAAATAGAGCACACCGTCGATGCCTATGGTTGAGATGGACTGGCGTGCCGATTCCTTGACTTTCGGTTTGGCATGGAACGCTATGCCGAGGCCTGCTGTGGAGAGCATGGGGAGGTCGTTGGCGCCGTCGCCCACGGCTATGGTCTGGGCGATGTTGACATTCTCCACCTGTGCTATGAGCTTGAGCAGCTCGGCTTTGCGCTTGCCGTCGACAACGTCGCCCACATAATGGCCGGTGAGCTTGCCGTCGGCTACTTCAAGCTCGTTGGCATACACGTAGTCGAAGCCGAATTTCTGTTTCAGATAATTGCCGAAGAAGGTGAAACCGCCCGACAGGATGGCCGTCTTGAAACCGGCGCGTTTCAGCACCCGCATCATGCGGTCTACGCCTTCGGTGATTGGAAGGCTTTCGGCAATCTCCTCCATTACGCTCACGTCGAGCCCCTTGAGCAGGGCCACACGTTCGCGGAAACTCTCGTTGAAATCTATCTCGCCGCGCATGGCGCGTTCGGTGATGGCCTTTACCTTGTCGCCCACTCCGGCACGTTCGGCAAGCTTGTCGATGCATTCGGTCTGGATTAGCGTGGAATCC
>DBFWRP010000266.1:0-2811 GCA_048222005.1 Muribaculaceae bacterium
TCTCCCTTCTCGACATAAATCACGTCATCGTTGAAAACGCCACCTGAAATAGTGCACTGCACCCCTACGTTGGGCACTTTATCATCGTCATCGTCGCATGCGGTCGTTATAAACACGAGCGGCAGTGCGATAAGCAAATAACTGAAAAACTTTTTCATATCCCTTAAGTATTATAGATTAATTTCTGAATGTCAGGCCGGAATCGTCGGCATCAATAATGATGGGGCGGCTGCGGTCCACAGTCTGGGCAAGTATGTCCTTCGACAGGCGGTTGAGCACCAGCCGGTGTATCACCCTCTTCACGGGACGCGCACCGAATTCGGGATCATAGCCCTCTTCGGCAATGAATTTCAATGCCGCCGGTGTCACTTCCAAAGTTATACCGTTGGTGGCAAGCATCTTGCGCACGCTTTTTACCTGCAATCCAACAATCTCCTCAATCTCCTGCTGGTTAAGCGGAGTGAACATGATTGTCTCGTCGATTCGGTTGAGGAATTCCGGACGGATGGTCTGCTTGAGCATGTCGAGCACCTCCTGCTTGGTCTTCTCAACGGTCTCGTCACGGTTCTCCGGTGTCATCTTGGCGAAATTGTCGCGGATCACATTCGAGCCCATGTTTGAGGTCATGATTATGATGGTGTTCTTGAAGTTCACCATGCGCCCCTTGTTATCTGTAAGGCGGCCGTCGTCGAGCACCTGAAGCAGGATGTTGAACACATCGGGGTGAGCCTTCTCGATTTCGTCGAACAGAACCACCGAATAGGGTTTGCGGCGCACAGCCTCGGTGAGCTGGCCACCCTCGTCATAACCGACATATCCCGGAGGCGCTCCGACCAGACGGCTCACGGCATGTTTCTCCTGATACTCGCTCATATCGATACGGGTCATCATGTTCTCGTCGTCGAACAGATATTCCGCCAGCGCCTTTGCAAGTTCGGTCTTACCCACGCCGGTTGTACCGAGGAAGATGAACGAGCCGATGGGACGCCGTGGGTCATTGAGGCCGGCACGGCTGCGGCGCACGGCATCCGCGATGGCGCGGATAGCCACGTTCTGCCCTATCACACGGTCGTGAAGTTCCTCTTCAAGATGCAGCAGCTTCTCTTTCTCGCTCTGGACCATCTTGTTCACAGGGATACCGGTCCAACGCGAAACCACATCGGCTATATCTTCGGCATCCACCTCCTCCTTAATCAGGGCCTTTTCACCCTGCATCATCTTGAGCTGTTCCTGGATGGTCTTGTTCTCATTCTCCTTTTCCTGAACTTTGGAATAACGGATTTCAGCCACCTTGGCATAGTCGCCCTCACGTTCGGCCTTCTCGGCATCGAAATTCAGTTGCTCTATGTCAATCTTGTTCTGCTGTATGCGGTTGATGAGGTCCTTCTCCGCCTTCCATTTGGCAGTGAATTCCTTCTCCTCCTCACGCAGCTGCGCAAGGTCCTTTTCTATCTCGCGGACTTTCTCCTTGTCGCCCTCACGCTTGATGGCCTCGCGTTCAATCTCCTTCTGAGCAATCAAGCGGGAAATCTCGTCAAGTGCCTGAGGTACGGAATCGATCTCCAGACGCAGCTTTGATGCGGCCTCGTCAACAAGGTCGATGGCCTTATCGGGGAGGAAACGGTCAGTGATGTAACGTTCCGACAGCTGCACGGCCGCAATAATCGCCTCATCACGGATGCGCACCTTGTGGTGATTCTCATAGCGTTCCTTCAGACCGCGCAGAATGGCAATCGCGCTCATTTCGTCAGGCTCGTTCACCATCACTTTCTGGAAACGGCGTTCCAAAGCCTTGTCTTTCTCGAAATATTTCTGATACTCATCGAGTGTTGTGGCACCGATACTGCGGAGCTCACCGCGCGCGAGCGCAGGTTTAAGGATATTGGCTGCATCCATAGCACCCTCACCCTTTCCGGCACCTACAAGCGTGTGGATTTCATCGATAAACAGGATTATCTCGCCATCACTCTGTGTCACTTCGTTAACAATGGCTTTCAAACGTTCCTCGAATTCTCCCTTGTACTTCGCTCCGGCCACAAGTGCGCCCATGTCGAGCGAGAAAATCTGCTTGCTGCGCAGATTTTCCGGTACATCACCGCGGACAATACGCTGGGCCAACCCCTCGGCGATGGCGGTTTTACCGGTACCCGGCTCACCTATCAGCATAGGGTTGTTCTTGGTGCGGCGGCTCAGAATCTGGAGCACACGGCGAATCTCGTCATCACGTCCGATAACGGGGTCAAGTTTGCCGGCCCGCGCCCGTTCATTCAGATTGATAGCGTATTTGTTGAGCGAATTATATGTCTCCTCGGCACTCTGGTCGGTGGCTTTTTTGCCCTTGCGCAACTCGGCGATGGCGCTTTCCAGTTCCTTCTCACTCAACCCGGCATCCTTCAGGATGGTCGAGGCAGGCGAATTCACCTGAAACAGAGCCAGCAGCATGGCTTCGAGAGTGACATACTCGTCGCCCTGTTTCTTGGCAATATCCTGAGCCTTCTGCAGCACATCGTTGGCGGTGCGTCCCAGATATGGCTCGCCACCGCTCACTTTAGGCAGGGAGGCAATCTCTCTGTCGAGCTGCTGCCCCACGACTGCCATATTGGCACCCACTTTCTGAAAGATGAACTTCACGAGCGACTCTCCCTCGGAAACAATCCCTTTCAGCAGATGCACAGGCTCAATCTGCTGCTGCCCGGCAGCGCGAGTGTATTCCAGAGCCTTCTGTATGGCTTCCTGCGATTTAATAGTGAAACTATTGAAATTCATATCTTGAAATTATTGTTTATTTACTCATATCTTATTAACAAACTT
>DBFWRP010000267.1:0-1745 GCA_048222005.1 Muribaculaceae bacterium
GGAATACCTTGAGGAGGTCAAAGCAATCATCGGCCCCGACCAGTATGTTGTTTTCCTTGAAAACATGTATATCAACAGCGGCGGCAACCAGAACGGCAAGGCCATCCAGAAGAACCAGCGCATGGGCAAACACGGCATGGCTCACCACAAAGGTGACAAAGGCAACCGCCAGCGCGACGGCAAGAACCGTCAGGGACAGCGCATGAACAATGCACAGGCCGCAACCAGCACCCAGTCATAACAGGTTTCCATACATAATACACCAACTCTAAACAACAATACGGAGTGTCAGGACGCAACGTCCTGACACTCCGTATTTGTATTATTCCTTCAAGGGTTTGCTGTTGTTCTTCTCAACCTGGTCTTTCCGGAATTCGCGCCAATGATTATTGAAATTTTTATGAAACTTGTAACGCGTTATACCTGTCAAGGTCTTCAACATGCTCAACGCACGATTGCCGAAGGTGAAATTCCGGTTCACCTTGGTTCGGCCAATCATTCTGTGATCCGGAATGAAATCCAGCCGGATCTGCTCGCGGTCTACGTTGTTTACCCGGTCAATCAGCGCAAGGACTGACGGCTGCAACGGCGGAGCATCCTCCGGCTCATAAATGCCGATGGCAGCCACATCGATTCTAAGCTTTTCCCATTTTTTTGCCTCCTTGACCGTGATATATTCCTTGTCGAGCATATAGACTTCGGCATATGTACTGACAAACACCGGTTCGTCCACACGGTTGAAGCGGAACATCTCATACCCCCTGCCGTTTGATTCGATTGTAAACGCATAGCCTGTCAAGTCGACCGGACAGACAGTGTCACCGGCCACATTGCCGTAATTGAACCGTATGCGCAAATTCTCAAAATCCAGACCTTTCCGAAAAAATGCCGACAGGCCGGGCACCCATCTGCGTTCCATGGTATCGGCCATGACATTGACATCCACAATAACCTTGTCGCCACGCTTGGTCCAGATTTCAGCCGGGCTATAGCGGCCTTGAAGCGTGTCGGTGCCATACTCCAGCCCCTTCAGAGCAGACGGCATTTTAGAAACAGGCACCACTCCTATCCAGTCGGACCACGAGAAATGCTGGTTGCTGACGTCGCTGACGCTGTCGAGTCCCTGAGCGTTTGTAAACCGGTAGTACGACCGGCATGACAGTATTCTCGGCGTGGACCAACCCTTGAACTTGGTATGTCCGTCGGTGGTCAGCATGTAATCCACCATTTTTTCACGGAAAAGCGAAACGGTGTCGGTATAAGTGGACAGCGTGGAATACTCACGCACATATGCAAGCATGTGGAGCACACGGTGCTGTCGGGTTTCCACCGTAACCTCTGGCAATTCGGGGATATTTTCCTGCATAAAAATCGTATCGCCGTGAGCCTCTGACACAGAAGTCTCCTCGTAGCCGAGATAACGCACCGTAATGGGATAACTGTCCTTCCCGATAAGCGGTAGCCGTCCCCTGTTGTTACTTATGCCTATGGCTTTACCGTGGCGGTCGAATACCGACGCGTTCGCCAGCGGCATGCCTGTCACCGCATCAGCCACAACGGCCGTATGTGTCTGCCCCGGCATTCCTGAGAATGAGAGCAAAACCATAACTATTATGACAACATACCGCCCCATACCCGCAAAGTTACTCAAATATGATTAACATCCATAATATTACCATTATACGATTTTTCCGTTTTCAATTTCTGATTTAAGAAACTGAAAAATATAAACCGCACCCTGATAA